>CALUVX010000090.1 GCA_944324295.1 Candidatus Gastranaerophilales bacterium | reverse complement strand
CTCCTTACCAGAGGGACAAACACAGGAACTACCATTCCATACTTTGCCACCCTCACAATCATCGGATGGGTCTTCATCAGCAACACATTTGCAAGTGCTTTCATCCAAATGCTGGCCACTGAGACAAGATTGAGGCATCCATTGCCCTGTTATAAGATTACAAACACTACAATTGGACGGTTTTACTCCGCTACATGGCTTAGTAGGTATTTTACCCAGTTCACACCAGGGCAAACAATTCAAATCCAAGGGAGAAGGATAACAATTGGAGTTACTTAAATCACAAGTCGCTACATTGGTTCCACCCTGTGGGCAACATGAATTATTGTGTGTTGTAATACATTTACAATCTGTTTCACTCCAGGTTTGGTTGAGTGGACAAGAGCGAGAAAATCCTGATATAGATACCCAAGAACATGTGCTATAATCCCATTCTTTACCACAAGGAGCAGTCCCTGTAGGTTGACAAATGTCCGAACGACAGCAACAACCAACTCCTACGTTACTTGGAACAGCTCCTGAAGAAGTACAAGAACAGAAGCTATAACCACTTTGGCATGTAATCCACGTAGTACCGCCAGAACTACCACTACCACCTAAATCAGAAGATACACAAAAACCATCACAATTATTCAGAGCCGACGCACATCCTTTCTGAGGATAAGTAGGGCAAGTCATCTGATGTATAAATCCAGATGGACAACAGCCTTGCTGCTGCCCACCAATAATAGTATCATCTCCAATGTTACTATCAAAACCAATAGCCTCAACACGAAGCCCAAAAGGAACTCGTCTATATAAGGCATCTGCGGCTAAAATACCAAAATTAGAATCAAAAAACATCTTAGCTTTGGCAAGAATTGATGAATTTTCTACTTTTGCCTGATAACGCTCATCATTAGGGTCGTAATCCACTAGCATCTGAGATGTTGCTGTGCGCAACGATGAATAAGCCGAATAATAAGTATAAGTTACTATATTATCCAGCTTATGTTTTGTAATACCGATTGTTACAGCAACAATCACAGCTATAACTAGCATTACTATTACAATTTCGGCCAAAGTATAGCCGAAAAATCCTTTAATTGAGGAGCTTAGAGTGCCCCCCCCCGAACTTATCGGGACTAGAAGCCTTACCACAAGCCGATTTCAAGCTTGTACAAAATAGCTTCTGTTCTTCGCTAATTCTTTTCATAATCCGCTCTTTGCTCCTATTTTTGCTCACAATTTTATTATAACATATTTATATGACTTTTTCAATATAAAAAACTAAATTAGTCTGTTTTAATTATTATTTCTCACAATCATCTTCTACCCATATTATTGTAATATTTAATGGCTTCGCAAAAGGGTTTGATGTATGCAGCCCGGAAAATGTGTTTTGAGCTATAGAGTCATAATATTTTATTTTTTCAGATAATTTTTTAGTATAATCTAACAAATTCATAATTCAATTCCCCGCTTATACATAATTCTATTATCAAATTTTTTCCATAACATATAATCCGACCTGAGAGGGATAATTTACTTTTTTGATTAGTAATACGGGTAATATCATGAGTACAAAAAACTTTTTAAAATATTTTAACGGAGGTAAATTATGACAGAAAAAAAACTCAGAGGAACAAAAACAGAACAAAATTTAATTAATGCATTCGCCGGTGAATCACAGGCAAGAAACAGATATACATATTTTGCCAAAAAAGCTAAAGAAGAAGGTTATGAACAAATCTCCGAAATTTTTTGCATGACTGCCGACAATGAAAAAGAACATGCAAAATTATTTTATGAATACATCGGGGATACAAGAGGCCGTGTAGATGCCGAATATCCTTTTGAACTCGGAACAACCGAAGAAAATCTTGCAAGCGCCGCAGCAGGTGAAAAGGAAGAATGGTCGTTTTTGTATGCAGACGGAGAAAAAACAGCAAGAGAAGAAGGTTTTGATGATATCGCAGACACATTTCATCATGTAATTCATGCTGAAAAACACCACGAAAAAAGATTTCTTAAACTTTTAGAAAATGTGAAAAACAAAACCGTATTTAAAAAAGATGCAGAAACAGACTGGATGTGCAGGGAATGCGGTTATGTCCACCACGGTAAATCCGCACCCTTAAAATGCCCGAATTGCCATCATCCACAAAGCTATTTTCAGGTTTTATGTGAAAATTATTAATAGTCCGACATACAATTCATAATTTTAGATAAATTTATTAACATTGTAACATTTTGCCGGAATCCTTTAAATTTATACATTTTAATCGTATAATCTTATCAGGTTATGGGCAGGAATTTTAAATATTTATTAACACTATTTTTATTGACGGCTTTGTATGGCGTCTATTACTGGGGAATACCTGCGTTTATAAATCTGCCGAAAAGAGTTGATTTTATTGAAAAAACAGTATTTGAAAAATCCGGGTATAAAATAGATGTCTCTAATCCGTCTTTAAAAATGGGGTTAATACCATCAGTATGGTTAAAGGCAGACAGTTTAAATATATTAAACAATGATAATTCAAAAGCCCTTGGCATAGAACAGCCCTGCATCAACATCAGATTACTGCCTCTAATATTTAAAAACCTTGATATTAAATATTTTTCAGCCGACAATATAACAGCAAATTTCGTATTCGACAAAGATTCAAAATTCAAACTCGGCCAGTACCCTTTAGAAATTCAAACTGAACAGCCGATAAAACTAAAACATGCATCGGTAAATCTTGACAGTTATAATATAAATTTGGATGACAAAGTTCAGTCAAAAAAAATTCGGCTTGACGGTAAATATCTGAATATCAATGACTTTCTAAACGACAAACATTTAAATTTATCAACAATCGCAGATTTGCATACTGGAAGTAAAAAAACTCTTATTAAAACTGATTTGAATTTAAAACTTCCGGTCAACAAAATATCAGATGATCAATTTGACATCTCAGGACATATTATAAATCTTGATTTATCTGACTTCTCAATTTATGCAAAATCACTTTCCAAAGATAAAATAAAATCTCTATCAGGTCTGATAAATTTTACCGCTAAAACTGATATTACGGCGGACGGTCATAAACAGATAAAAACAAACCTTTATATAAATAATCCTGCAATATTTACAGACGATATTGCAACTTCTATTATACATAAAGGAAAACTCACTTTAACATCTGACTTAAATACTATAAATAACGGGATTGAAATTAATGAAATGAAAATTTCCGGAAACGGAATTAAGACATTTACAACCGGAAAAATTACGAAACTAAATAATAAAATCCCTTATCTTAATTTAAAAGTTACACTTAACAAATCAAAAGCAGAAAAAATAATTGAACTCCTTCCAGGAGACCCAAACCTCAGTCCGGATATAGATTTACAACTGTTAAAGAAAACGGGCTTTTGGGGTGATGCCGCAGGAAATCTTGAAATTAAAGGGAAGGCCGATTATCCTGATGTATACGGCAGCGTCCTTATAGCAAATGCTTATATGGTAAAACCTATCCCGAATGCGGAAAAAGCTGTTATAAAAATAACCTTTAACGGGGACAAACTTGATCTGGATGTAAAAGTTCCGACAAGCCCTGATCAAACAGTTTACGTTACAGGCCCTATAAATTTGTATAATGACAAATATGCTGAGCTAGATATAAAAAGTACGGAAAATGTTGATTTAAAAACAGCACAGATAGTTTTGAACCCGCTGCATGATATTTTGCACTTTGATTTAGGCCCCGTTCCGATTATGGATATCAGAGGCAAAGGTGGAATTAATCTTCATGTTATAGGTACAAGGCAAAATCCGCACGGCTGGGGACAATTCAGATTTAAAGATGCAACAGTATCTTTCATTGATATTCATAATATGCTCCTGACAAACGGATCAGGAACTCTTGATTTTAACAATCAGGATACACTTTTCCAAACAAAATCGGCAAAACTGAATGGCAAAGATGTTTCTGTTAAAGGTACATGCAGTCTTGCAGGTGTTCTTGACTTTAAAATTTTAACCAACGGTCAGGATTTAGGCAACCTTTTAAAAATTATCAAGACATCTCCGATGCTAGCAGATATTCAAAAAATGATTGCCCCGATAGAAAACGGAAGCGGGCCTGCAAATCTGAAAATTAATCTTACCGGAAAAGTAAAAGACCCGAAAGATATAGTTTTTAACAAAAACCTTTTTGCAAAAGGGCAAATTGATTTGTTATCAAACACCGTTAAAATTAAAGACATGCCGTCAGTAATTTCCAAAACAACCGGAACAGTAAACTTTAATAATATGGATGCCGATTTTAAACTGGCATCAAATCTGAATAAGTCAAAAATAAATATAGAAGGAAAAATTAAAGATAATACCTGTGATGCCAAAATAGCTTCTGACGGCTTTAACCTCGGAGACGGTTTGAGCACTTTGCCTTCTAATATAAAAATACCTTATAAAAATGATATTGCTACAATTAACACAAGCTTTACCGGCAAATATAACGGAAGTATTGAAAATATTAACCTTAATAATGTCCAGCTTAAAGGAAAAATATTCTCAAATAAAGGAGCTAAAAGTGTAATCATAGTTGATAACAGCACATTTGAGCTTAATAATTCGACATTCAAACTTCCATTATTGAAAGGAACATTTAAAAACAGCCCTTATAATATTTCTCTATATGTATCAAAAATGTTCAGCCAGCAAAGATTAGTCAACGGAAACTTCAAAATTTCTTCTCTTGATTTAAATCTTATAAATGATAACGCCTTACAATATATTCTCCCTCCTGACACTGCCAAACAGTTGAAAAATATTGATTTTCTGAACGGCAATGTTAATTTAGCGGCAAAAATAAGAAATAATAACCTGAATGCATACACAAAACTTGACGATATCAGCCTGATTTATAAACCAAAACATACGAAGATTACCTTAAACAGCGGTAATATATTATTGAGAAATAATCTGCTGAATTTAAACAAAATAAATGCACTTGTCGGCGAAATGCCTTTATTTATTGACGGACATATAGCAAATGTTCAAGAAAAACCGTATCTAAATCTTTATATAAATGCAAAACCTTCACAGGAATTTTTTGACCAATTATTTAATAACAACTCTGTTTATCCTATAAAATTGAAGGGAGACACGATACTTTCTTCCAACCTAAGAGGCTATATCAACAATCTTAATACAAAATCAATGCTTAAAATCGCTGATAATTCAAGCCTTTATTATATGGGGGCAACAATAGGAGATGCTGAAAATCCCGTACAGATTTTTCTGGACAGCACTTATTCTCCCGATAGAATTAAAATTAACAGCCTCAAATATGATAAAATTATAACTTCACAAAATAACAAACCCTATGTTAAACCCCAGCTTACCGCTCAGGGAACGCTAAGCATGATAAATGACAGCATTGTAGGCTTTAACGACTTTAGAGTGAAAACACATACTCCTACCGATGCTAAAATATTCAATATAATATTCAGAAAACCGTTTATGAAACAGGGAGTCTTTACATCTGATCTTATTTTAAACGGCACCTCAATTAATCCTAAAATAAAGGGAAAACTTGATATAACCAGTATTGATATTCCGTTCTTTGATTCAACAATTAGAGACGTTAATCTTGACTTTAAAAATGACAAAATCATAATCGCAAGCAGAGGTACTGTATTAACAAATGACATTTATCTTGATGCCGTTATGAAAAATCAGCTTATCCCGCCGTATACTGTAGAAAATGTTAAATTAAAACTTGCGGATTTAAATATAAATAAAATAACCGAAACTTTAAGAGATATTGAGGCCGAGGCTATAAAAAATCCGACATACAGTGCAAATACAATACCTCCGTTCGATATAACACAATTGATTATTAACAGAGCAGATATTGAAGCGGACAAAATCAAAGTCAGAAATATTAATGCCGATAATTTCAATGCAAATTTAAGTCTTGATAAATATGGAAATGCAGATGTCAAAAACTTTAAATTTGATATAGCAGAAGGTACTGTACAGGGTAATTTCAAACATAACTTGGACAATCATACTACAAACCTTGATATAAATCTCGACAGAGCTAACGCTCTGATTATGTCAGAAGCCTTATTTGATTTGAAAGGGCAGGTTTATGGTTCTGTAAACGGACATTTTAACTTAAACTGTAAAGGTGATTCACAGCAAGATTGTTTTAAAACTCTCTCAGGAGAAGGAACATTTAAAATTGCAGACGGTAAAATGCCAAAACTCGGCTCACTTGAATATCTGTTGAAGGCGGGGAATTTGCTCAAAGGCGGTTTTACGGGACTTTCTATAAACAGCCTTATTGATTTAATTACACCATTGAAAACCGGAGATTTTGACAGCATTTCAGGAGATATACATCTTTCAGAAGGTACGGCAGACAAAATTAATATTTATTCAGACGGTAAAGATTTGAATATGTATATGACAGGTTCGTACAATCTTCTTACCTCGATTGCCGATATGAAGATTTACGGAAGCCTGTCAAAAAATATTACAACCGTATTCGGTAAAATAAAAAATGCATCTTTGAATACCCTGTTTAATACAATTCCGGGTATAAACGATGCAACAGAAAAGCTTCTGCTGCAGGAAGATATCTCTAAAATCCCGAATATCAAAAATGCAACAGATATCTACAGAATTTTCAAGGTTGATATCAACGGCGACATCAATGGCTCTGACTATGTCAGAAGTTTTAAATGGGTTAAATAGCTAAAATCTTATTCTTTGCGGATAATCTTTAGAGATTTTCCATCCGTCATATTGGATTAAAGCGGTACAAAAATGTCTATCTACTGAAGTTCCAGCTTTACAACCATTATATAAAGAGGTACGATTTCCATCCCAACCATACATATATGGCTCAAATCCTTTATTAAAATGGTACTGCCAATTTATATCACCCTCTACCCTTGGACAAAAAATAAAAGCAAATGCACATACTCCACTGCCACCTCTATCGCCGTATTTCTCAATACAATCTTTTGCTTTTGATGGATAAAAGAACCAATCTCTTGATGTGGATTGTTGGGCTTGTTTAAGAGCACTGCCATCAGGGAAATATACAATAAATGTCCCGTCAGACAACTCTTCAGTTTTTATAATTTCCATATAAGGTGCTAAATATTTATTAAACCATTTTTCTGATTCTGATGAACCGGGAATAAGATTGCCCTCATTATCTGTTTGCGCTCCCTCCAAATCCTCAAACCAGTATATTTTATCACCATAATCATTTTCTGCCATTATTACAGCCTGGTTTATAACAGAATAAAACTTTTTAAGCCGCGTTTCAACAACTGTATTCCTGTGATTTTGAATTAAAGCAGGCATTGTCATTGCTGCTACCACGCCTATTATGCCAAGGGTTATTAAAACCTCAGCGAGTGTAAAGGCAATTTTACGTTGATTGTTTGACCAGGCTACGTGCGTAGCACCTTCTGCCAGAGTAAATGCGTTTTTTTGTTTTAGTGAAGAGTGAAGGGGGAAGAATGAAACGATGTTACTTCCCTCCCTGATTAGGGAGGGGCTGGGGGTGGGTAATAATCTTCTTGTGTTTGATTGATTGAAACCCATCCCATCCTTCCCTATACAGGGAAGGAGAATATTTTTTCGTGAGCTTTGCTCACAGATAACAGCCTGAACTCTTGCCTTCCTGACATCTGGTCTTCCAGTATTAGGATTCTGAAACGAGTTCAGAATGACAGTAAATAACTTTGTCATCGCGGATTTAGTCCGCGATCTTTCTTTAATTAACTTTAGTTCGCGCAACAAGTGCACGACATTACAGAAAATGACCTGACGTCCTGCCTTCTTGCCCTCTGTTAGCTGGGAACGCCCCCCCCCCGAGTAACATTTCGTAATATATTTTTCATAAACAGCTCCTTTCTTATGTATCTGTACTTATTATAAAATATTTTTTATAAAAATTCAAGGTACAGGGTCATAGCCGCCCTCATGTTTAGGTTGGCATTTACAAATTCTTTTTATTCCGAGCCATCCGCCTTTTATAACCCCGTATTTTTCTATCGCCTGACGTGTGTACTCGGAACATGTCGGATAAAACCGCCAGACAGCCGGAGTCAGCCTCGAAATTTTTTGATAAATTGAAATTAAAAATAAAATTATTCTTTTCATTTTAATAAATTTTTATATTAATATGAATTACTTAGGCTCAGTATGAGCCAAATAGCTATGTACGTAGTACTATTGTTCCATTTGATAAGATTCACCTATTGTATCAATAGCCTCAACCTTAATATCTGTAATCAATTCAGAATAAGAAATTACAACAATCGTCGGAATATGACGTTCCAAAAGTTGATATAAAGGTAGTCTTATTCTGGGAGAACAGAGAATTACAGGCTGTTGTCCGCATGCCTGATGCGCCCTCATTAAGGTTGTAGCCGTTGTTTCAATTAATTCCTGAACCTGCATAGGATTTAACAGAAACATTGTACCAAGCTCTGTTCTCTGACAGCTGTCATCAAGTGTTTTTTCCCATTCAGGAGAAAGTGTCAAAGCATACAAAACTCTATCATCTCCAACATTAGACAAGCATATCTGCCTTCCTAAAGCCGCTCTTAAACGTTCTGATAAAATATCAGGCTCTTTTGAAAATCTTGCGTAATCACAAAGCCTTTCAAACACAAATATAATATCTTTTATCGAAACTTTTTCTCTAATCAGGTTAACAAAGATTTTTCTCAAATCGCTTGTGGAAATAATAGTCGGAACAAGGTCATTGACAAGCGTCGGGTCTTGAGAACGAACAAGCTCCATAAGCTTAAGAACATCTGTCTTTGTCATAACTTCATCAACATGTTTTCTTACGCACTCTTGCAGGTGTGTAACAATAACGTCTGTCGGATCAACAGCCGTAACAGAACGGGCAGTCTTGGCATCTTCCGGAGATATCCAGTAAGCCTGGGTTTGATACGTCGGATCAATACCGATAATTGCATCCTGCGGAACTTCTTTTTTCATTGCATCCCACTGGTCAGCAATTACCATTAATTTACCCGGGTAAACATAACCCGTTGCAACAGTATTACCACGAATTGATATCATATATTCATTCGCATCAAGTGCTGATGAATCCATAATTCTTATGTTTGGCAGAATATAACCGAGTTCATCGGTAACTCTCTGACGTAAAGCCGCAATTTTTGCAAGCAATTGTCCTTCCTGATCAGGATCGGCAATTACAAGAAGGTTAGAGCCGACCTGCAAACTTAAAACATCAACACCCAAACGTTCATACATTCTGTTCGGGTTAACAAGATCCTGCATATTCTGGCGAACGTTTTCCAATTGCCCCAATTGAGATTGAACATCAGCATTAATTAATGTTGAGAAGCCCGCAACAAATAGAATAACCGAAAACATACAAAACGGTAAAAACGGCAATCCGGTACCCTGCCAGAACCATGTATGCCCCGTAATAGCAAGAAACATCAAGAATAAAGATGCCAAAAACAGAGCATTCGGCTTACTTACAATCTGTCCGGTTACATCAGTACCTAAAGAATTTGCGGCAGATGAGCGAGTCATAAATACACCTGCGGCAATTGACATTAAAAGCGATGGTAACTGTGATGCCAAACCATCACCAATTGTTAAGATTGTATATTTAGAAACAGCATCCGCAATTGGCATCTGATTCATCAAACACCCTATACACAGGCCTCCGATAATATTAATCAATACAATAATAATACCGGCGATTGTATCACCTTTTACGAATTTCATAGCACCATCCATGCTACCGAAAAGATTGGATTCTCTCTGCAAATCTTCACGTTTTTTAGTTGCCTCCTCCGGCGATATCAAACCAGCGTTAAAATCAGCATCAATTGTCATTTGTTTACCAGGCATAGCGTCCAATGCAAAACGAGCCGCAACCTCCGCTATACGTTCTGCACCTTTTGTAATTACCATAAACTGGACAACCGTAATAATAAGGAAAATTACACCGCCTACAATCATATTACCACCGGTAACGAATGTCCCGAATGCGTGAATAACTTCCCCCGCTTCGCCTTTTGACAGAATCAGCCTTGTAGAAGCAATTGAAAGAACCAGCCTGAACATAGTTCCGATAAGAATTATTGAAGGAAAAGATGCTAGTTCAAGCGTCTTTTTAACATAAAGGGATATCATCAATAAGACAACACCCAATGCAATATTTAAACTTATACAAAAATTAACAACCCAATTTGGAAGCTCAACAAGCAACAGAACAATAAGCAATAATACAAATATTGCCATAAAAACTTCGCTTAAATTTGTTCCGTTCGCCCCCTGGGCCTGTTCCTGTGCCATTAAATTTCTTTCAGAGCCTCACTTATTACTGCCAATTGAGTTTCAATTGTCGCATCTATCACACCGTTTGTGGTCGTAACCATACAACCGCCTTCCATTACTGTTTCGTCAGGTACTATCAATACCTTTGCGTCTAATCCGGCATTACTCAACAAATTCGGGATTTCAGTTTTTAACAAAGATACCTGAACAGGGTTTACCCGCAAAGTTATTTTTGTTTCCTCCTTTGACAATCCTTTCAGAATCTCCATGATATTGTCTAGAATAATTGTCGGATCCTGCTGTAATTCCTTTTTAATGATTTTTTGAGCAATATCAACACTTATCTCCAAAATATCCGGAGCGATATATTCAAATACCTCCTGCTTTGCACCAAGGAAAGAAGTAATTGCATTTTTAACATCGTCTATATCAGCTTTTGCTTGAGCAAGACCGGCCTGATAACCTTCTTTTGCAGCTGCTTCTTTTATACTTTGTGCTTCCTCTCTTGCACGCGAAATAAGGTTCCTGTCATCAATTCTCCGGAAACCTCTTCTTCTATCGCCGCGCCTGCGTTCCTGACGCTGTTTAAAATCTATGTTGTCAAGATTAAAAAGATCAATTTTATCTTCTTCAACCTTAACTTCAGGCACTGTTTCATTGATTGAAGCCTGTTGTTCTTCGGCAGCAGCCTCCGTCTGTCTGCCAGCATTCTTTTTTATAATCATGATTAACTATATTATACACTATCTTCTAAGTGTGTGGCAATAATATTTGCAACTTTTGGAGGCATATCATAGTACTCCCCCTCCAAAGCACTGAAAACAAACCTTTTCACCTTTGTTCTTTCCAATCTTAATGTATGTTCCATTTGAGATTTATCTAAATATTGCGCAACATTTTGTATTTTTGATATAACTTTTGACGGGGTAACATTTTGATTTGCCTTTGGAAGATTTGTTTTAATTTCCTGTAAACATCTTAAGGCCGCACCGGGATCAACTTTTGAATCCAAATCCGGCATACCCATAAATTTTATTACTGATTGCGCATCATCAGGGTTAAATTTATTTAATATTGTTTGAACCTTTTCCTGCCGCATTTTCCGGAACAACATTGCCAAAGTAGCAAGCTTAAGGACTTTAGCATCAGCTCCAAGAGGTGCAACACCTGCAGGCATTTGAGCGCCTGATTGAACAGGCGGCATTCCCTGCCCCTGAGAAACTGATTGTTCTTGAGCCTGTGCCTGCTCAGCTGCAGCCTGTTGCTGCATCATTGCATCAATATTTGACTGGCTCGCGGCTCTTTCCATTAAACCTTCGTCTATTAAATTTTTATCTTTTAATTCAGCAATACAATCAAGATATGTCTTTTTAACATGATGTTCTATCAACTGCAAACATTGATCCTGAGGTAAATTTTGATGAAATGCGTTTTTTGCAATCTCAAAAATAGTATATGCAATCTTCTGCATAATAGGATCCCAGTATTGCTGAGGGATTCCGGAACGTATAAGGTCTACGGATTTATGGAAAGACCATTCGGCAATAATCTGTGTAATCATTACTGCCTGATCAAGATTAAAACCTAAAGATTCATCATCATACAAAGCCTGACCGGCAACTGTCGCAAAATTCAACAAAGTGTTTGCAACATAATTTTTCTGGTTGTCATTGAAATCTTTAGGAATTAACTCCAGAGCCTGCTGTGCTAAATTCTGTGCGAAACCTTTATAATCAAATCCTTGTATTGCCATTTTTTCATCAGAAGGTAAGAAGATAAGAAGTCAGGAAGATAAGCTGTTTATTAAGATAATATAACATTTCCAAACCTTTATTCTTTTGCAAATAACATACTTACCCTCTTATCCTCCTATCTTCTTATCTTCTAAAAACTACCCTTGCTCAATCCAGCTTTTAATCTTTTCACCAGCTTCTTCATCATCAGCCCCTGAAAGTTCTGCAGACAAATTAGACAATGTATCAGCTAATTGAGCAGGATTTTGCTGCTGTATATAGCCCCTTTGCTGTTGTTCAACAAGTCCCTGAGCCAGCTCTGATTGTCTTTCTGTCAACTGTGCCGCACGCTGGTTAATATCTGACAACTGCTGTTCCTGCTGTGCAGTTTTTTGACGAAGCATTTCAACTTCACGTCTGTTTGCTTCCTGAATTTGCTGTACTTTATTGGATACTGCTTTAAATACAATTATTAAGCCGATACCGCATAACGCAATTGCAAGCCACCATGGATTTCCTGTTTCATCAGGTTTTGGAAGATTAGCAGGTCTGTCAGAAGCAAGATAAGGATCCGTTGAATCGGAAAATGCAATTGAAACATTTTCGGGATCAACTTTCGGGCTTGCTGCTTTTGCAATCAATTCTTTTAATTCCTCAAGTGTTGTATTTGCAGGAAGTGCATTTTTATCAAGAGTTACTGCTATCGAAATATCTTCCACAACACCAGGCTTTATATACTCATTAGTCTGCGTTTTTGTAACACCATATTGTGTTTCTCTTGCAGTACGTGAATAATTTCTGTTCTGGCTAGAATCTGATGAACCGTTCGGCAAGCCGTTTGGAAGATATACGCTTACAGCATTAACATTTCTATTGGTATCATTAGTTTGATCCCCTAAACCTTCAGAGAAAGTTTGTTCGGTAACCGAAGCTTTTCTGTTCGGGTCATAATCAATAGTAAATTTTTCAACCGGAGCCTGTCTTAAAAAAGTACTTACAGTTGCAACGTAATTGCCCTGTCCGATAAGCCTGTCTAACTGCTGATTTACCTTAGCAGTCATATACTTATCATTTTCTTCCAAACGCTGCAGCATTTCATCTTCAGCATCCATAATACTGTGATATGTATTACCGTTAGTATCTGTAATTGCAATATTTTCAGCAGTCAAACCGGTTACACTACCGAGCAAGAGATTTGTTATTGCTTTTACTTTTAACTGATCAAGTTTTGTTGCGTCTTTTGCAAGAGTAATCTGAACAGTTGCAGTTACGGGTTTTTGCATAGAAGTAAACATTGTCTGTTCAGGAATTGAAATGAATACAGAAGCATTATCAACTCCATCAATACGTCTTATCAGTCTTGATAATTCACCGTTAATTGCTCTGGATAATCTAATCTTCTTATCTTCTTTAGTTGATGTAAAATCACCCTTATCAAATATTTCAAGGCCTACATTCTGATCCATAAGACCGCTCTGAACAATCTGAATAAGTGCTAAATCTCTGTCTGTAGTATAGCATGCTTTTCGTCCCGTTTTACAGTCGCCTTTTTTTAGATAAAGAATAGATTTTGTACCATCAAGTCTTCTGCTGACCGCAATATCATATTTTGCAAGCAGTGCCTGAATTTCAATAGCTTTACCCGCATTATCAGTTGTCAAAAGATCAACATCTGCCTTTAGAGGTTCCCCTGTAATTTCGGTTCCATTTGCAGGCTTTTTGGACGCTCCTACAATACTAACGGTAACAACAAGTGCCAGCAAGAGTACTATCCCGCCGATTATACCGTATAATAAAGGTTTATTTTCCAGTATCTTTGAAAAGTCCATTCTTTACCCTCTTAGCATTTGTCAAATAATATTTTGACAGCGAATTTTCCCAAGTCATTAATCTTTATTTTACACCTGAATTTGCATAACTTTGTCATACGCCTGTATGACTTTTCCCGTAAGCTGAGTTGCTACGTTGATGCTGATTTCAGATTTTGCCATTGCAGTCATTACATCATGAATATCAACATTCCCGCTTCCGGACATAACATCTTTTAACAAATTGTCAGGAGCATTTAATTCGGAGTTAAGATTTTCCACTAACCCTGACATTACCTGTTTAAAATCCGGAGATGTCTGGTCTTCAACTCTTGTCATTCTTGCAGAAGGTATATTACCAATTCCGGTATCAAGTTTAGTATGCTGAATTCTGCCTGCCAGATCATATTGCGGATAAAAGCTGCTCATAATTTCCTGCCTTTCTATATTTATCATACCGTATATTTTTAAAATTAATATACCTTACAGGCAAAAATCCTCCAAATTCAGTAGAAAAATAACCGAATTTAAGCCAAACTTACTACCTGTCTTTATTGGCTTTAATGATTTTTTTATAAAAAGCAAGATAATGATATTATTCGGCCTCAAGTTCACGTCTTATATCGTCAACAGTAACATGGAGAACAGGAGAGTTTTCATCCTTTCTCAATACAACATCTTTAATTCCCGATTGAACAATAAATCTTTTACATAAAATACAAATAAAATTATGTCCCCAGATGTACATTGTAGAGCCCTTACATCTGTCCTGACACGCCTGAATTATTGCATTTTGTTCAGCATGGATTGATCTGCAGGTCTCATATCTTGTACCTGACGGGATATTATGTTTTATCCTATAGCATTCGCCGCGTTCATAACAAGATTCAACCTTTGAAGGTGTTCCGTTATAACCCGTTGCCTTAATCTTTTTATCATCACCGACAATTACAGCACCAACTTGTGCTCTTATACAATTAGATCTGCTTGCGCATGTTTTGGCCAAGTCTAAAAAATAATCTTCCCATGATTTAATTTCCATATTCTTTCCTCCGAGAAGATTTTATTATAAAAGCATACCTCTTGCAAATAATTATTTATATTATACTATGAACTTATGCTGAAATTGTTTAAGAAATCATCGCTAAAAACAATTAATAAAGCAGAGATTGATAAAGAAATTGAGACTTTCAAATCTAATGGTGTAACAGGTGATGGTAAAGATTTGATAGTTTCACTTACTTCTTTTCCTCAAAGAATGTATGAACTTCATTACACGTTGTATTCTTTATTGACTCAAACAGTAAAACCCGGCAAAATTATTCTGTGGCTTGCACGGGAAGAATTTCCGAACCTTGAAGATGATATCCCACAAAAGGTTTTAAAATTTAAGGATAACGGTTTAACTATCAAGTGGTATAAAAATATTTATTCTTATAAAAAACTTATACCTGCACTTAAAAATTATCCTAATAATGTGATAGTAACCGCAGATGATGATATTTTTTACGAAAATGACTGGCTTGAAAAACTTATAGAAAGCCACAAGCAGAATAAAAACTGTATAATAAGCCACAGGGCACATAAAATCAAAATTACAAAAGAAGGAAACATCGCACCCTACAAAAATTGGTCAAAAAAAATTAAAGATACAACACCGTCTTTCCTAAATTTTTTAACCGGTGCAGGAGGTGTGCTGTATCCGATTAACTGTTTTTATAAAGATGTTTTTGATGAAGAATTGTTTATGGAGCTGGCTCCAAAAGCCGACGATTTATGGTTCTGGGCTATGGCTTTGTTAAATAATACAAAAACATGTGTTGCTAAAAATTGCACAAAACAACTTACATATATTAACCCGGAAAGAGAACGGGGGCTAACAAATGAAATAACTCTTTTCTGGCTGAACAAAAAGGGCGGCAATGACTTACAATTAGAAAACATAATAAATCATTACCCTAAAATCCTTGAAAAATTAAAATAACAAAATTTATAACTATCTCTTGATGTTCAGAACAAATATGCTATTCTTTGCCTAACTATCATTCTGAGAGTATAGCCCGAAGAATCTCATATTTTAGCCACGGAATGACAATGTCTATGTCAAGGGATAATTACGATAAAAATTACTGTTTGTAATTTCTAATTCCCGTAGTAATCATAGAAATTCCGTATTTATCACAAACATCAATAATTTTTTGATCTTTAACAGAACCACCCGGCTGAATTATAAGACTAATTCTACCTTGGACAGCCGAATATATACAGTCTTCCGCATGGATTACAGCATCCGAAGCCAAAACAGCCTCTTTAGAATTATCACATGCATAACTTAATGCCTGTTCTACTGCAACTATAGCATTTGTCTGGCCCTGTGCAATCGCCATTGTTTTGAAATCTCTTGCAATTACTGCCGAATTTGTCTTCGCATATTTTACAACTTTCCAAGCAAATATTGCATCTTCAATTTGTTCTGCAGTAGGTTTTTCTCGTGTTACAACCTTAAACATATCTCTGTCAAGTTCACTTGAATTACTGTCTTGAATAAGAGCACCAAAAGGAGACATAATGACATCCTCACGTATAAGTTTTCTGTAGTCCCTTAATGATGTCTTTAGCTTTATCAATTTAATATCTGTGTTATCCTCAAATAATTCAACAGCATCCGGAGTAAAATCAGGAGCAACTATAACTTCAACTGCCATAGAATTCAAATGTTTTGCAACCTCTGAATCCACAGGTTTTGAAAAACCAACTGTACCATAAAAAGAACTCACCGGATCACAGTCAAAAGCTTTTGTATAAGCATCATATATTGAACGTCCCAAAGCAACTCCGCAAGGTTTAGTATGCCTTATTATTGAAACAGCATTCACATCATAAAACTCACTTACAATATTTGTAGCCTCGGTAACATTCAAAATATCATTAAACGAAAGTTCTTTACCGTTTATTACTTCATAATCAACCATTCTGTCAGTTTTATAAATCGCACCCTTTTGATGTGGATTTTCGCCGTACTTCAAATCTTTTAATTTTTCAAAATTAAATGTTTTAAAAGGCTTTTCTCCGGTCTGTTCCGCCAATTTTGAAGAAACAAGTCTGTCGTAATTTGAAGTTAAGTTAAATGCCTTTGCGGCAAGTTTCAAACGGCCAAAGTCGTTAGCATTCAATGCAACATAATAATCAACTTTATCAGTAATAACAGTTACATTTTTGTAATTTTTGGCACCGGCACGCAATAAAGCTATCCCTACAAGATCTACCTTGCTTATCATTTCGCCGACATCAGAAGATTCCAATATTATTCGTTCAAAAGGACAAACATTAACTACAACCATATCAAAAGCTTTTACTGCCAGTCTTTCAATCTCATTCAATTCTCTTACGTCAGAACTGTTTGACAATATTCCGGCCAGTACTGTCTCATTAAAACCGTCAAAATCACTTAATAGAATACCCGAATTAGTAGAAAATTCAGCCAAATCAATAACGTCTATCTCTGCACTTCTTAATAATTCATAAGTATCCCCGCCGGCAACAATTTCATAATCAAATTTTTCAACAAGATTTTTGGCGAAGTCAATTAAACCTACTTTATCATATACATTTATGAATGCTCGTCTTTTCATTTTATACCGTAACCTACTGCTGTTTATAAAACAATTTATAAACTTCCATACCTTTCTTATTTTTTTATTATATCATCTATAATAAAAAATTCATATCTTCTTAGCATTTTGTAACTATTTCTTGATATTGTTGAAATAATTTCTTTGCTATATTATAATTATTCAATGAAAGAGGATAATGATGGTAAGTAACAGAATTACAGAAGGTGTTGGTAAAAAAATAGTCGAAGCTTTAAAGCAACAATCCGATATTGAAATTCAAAATGTAGTCGACAATCCTGCACCTGTTGCACAAGAACCGGCTGTAGAAATTAATTCTTCCGAAGTGGAGTTTACAACAAATGATGAAGATAATTCATCTTATTCTGCTCAGGAGGATATATTTGATGAACATCAAAACCAAGTGCTTGAAAATACTTCAAATACTTTCAGCATGCCCAATATGATGTCTTTTAATCAAACTTCGCAAAACCCACCGTTTATGGAAAAAGAAAATTTTGCAAATGATTTGGAAGGATTTGAAATTCCTACAAACATTGCGGTTTTAAAGCAATTAATAAACCAGCTTCCTGCCGGAGTTTCAAAACAAACAGGAGCTTTAATCATAAAACAAACAATGGAAGCTTTAGGTATTTCAATGAAAAGTGTTTTGCAAGAAGCACAGCAGGTTCAAGAATCTTTAAATAACTCTGCAAGAGAATGCCAAACTTCTATTATGGAATACAAGAAACAAATTAATGTATTGGAAAAACAAGCTCAAAAATATCAAAGACAATACTCTGCTCTTAATGATATTATAAGTTTGTTTATACAAACAAGTATTTAACTAAAAAAAATCGGTTTTTATAAAACCGATTTTTTTTATCTATATGTAAATGAACTTTGAATATTTTTATCTATCATACCGAGACAAGATTGATATTCAGCATCTATCATTTTTAACCTTGACTGATATTGCAGCATCTGCATATCCAGTTTTTGTTCCAATACCTTCAATTTCGCCTGCCGCTGCTGTAATAATTTTGTAGTTGGTGATTCCGGATCATAATCATTACCGATTTGTGTCAAATCACTCACAGATTGCGAAAGAGTCATTTTACTTTGAGTAATGAGCTGTATCTTATATTCAAGATCCAGCCTCTGCTGCTGAAGGTATAATAATCTGATTTGTGAGGTAACTAATCCCATTTTTAATTTCCTTTACCTTGTTTCATTGAGGTGATTGCCTCTTAGAAACGTGTGCTGATTATTTTCTGCAATCAGCTGTTCCATTTTTTGAAACTGATGACGATGATAATTTAATCTGTATTGTGCCATCTTACGTTTCTTGTTTATTGTAAGGAATTCTTTTATTCCTTCAACAAACGAATTTGACATTGATTTTATAGGATTCTTCCTTATCAGAAAGTTTTTTGAATATATCAAGAAATCTACAAGTCTTTTTATATTCATTTCTAAAGTATCACGAAGCATTTTTCTCCTTACACTTTAGACCT
>CALUVX010000089.1 GCA_944324295.1 Candidatus Gastranaerophilales bacterium | reverse complement strand
CGCAAGAGAAATATACCTCCAAGCTCATCCATCAATCGGGAAAATGCTTGAACCTTTTTCATCCTTTGAAGATGCTGTTGAATTTGTTTCAAATCTTGACAGCGGGGTTATGTCTATTGCACATCCTGCAAGGACAAAGGCATACTGCCCTGAATTTTATACATATCTTTTTGAACATTTCAAAAAATACGGAAAAGATAAAGCTTTATTTTATGAAGGCTGTTATCAGTCTTATGAAGGCGATTATTACCAAAAGTGGCAGACAAAAATTAATGAAGCCGCTTCGAAATTTAACTTAATAAAAACAGGCGGACTGGATTCGCACGGAACAAATATTGTAACAAGATGCCCTTATTCTTAAAAAAATAAAGAGGAAATGATGATAAAAAATTTTTTAATATTTATATTACTTTTAGCTGCTCCTGCGGTATTTGCAGAAGAAGGCTACGTAAGCCCTGAAAGCTATGCGGTAAATGAAGCAGATTTAATTGATTATATTGATGTACCGCCGCCTCAGCGTCCGAACATAGACAACCTTGATAAGCCTGTAAAAATAAAAAAACAAAAAGAAAAAAAAGTAAAAGAGGAAAAACAAAAACCTTACAAAAGAGGCCCCGTTTATCACATGGCAAAATGGTGGACAGATGCAAGATACAAACGAGAAGAGCCTCATCATGGTACAAAACACGAAATAAAAGTTAAAGCCCGTATGGAATATGAAAAACAACTTCTTGAAAAACAGGAGACTAAACATGAACAAGAAAATTAAATTATCCCCTCCATGATTAGGGAGGGGAGAGGGGCATTTTTAAAATCAATTGTAACAATTCCTTCACAATCCTGTCATAAAGCGCAAAAACGCCCCCCCCCCGTTTTATATAATATATAAGGGAAAAATTAAAAAAGGACAGATTTTTATGACATTAAATGTTGGTGAAATATCAGGGATAGACAAAAAGAACATAAATTTTAAGGCAGAGCAAAAACAAGACGTAAAAGAAACAAAACCAGAAGAACAAAAAGAAGAAAAATCTTTTTATGAACGGAATAAAAAAGCCCTTATTGCACTGGGAGCAATCGGTGCTGCCGCAATTGCTATCGGCACTCATCACTATATAAAAGGCAGAAACATAACCGATGCAGCCGGAGAAATTTCTGATAAAATGACTAAAAAATCACGAGAAACTTTAAAAAACTTTAAGGACAATTTAAGCAGACTCGGGAAAGATGATGATGCAACAGATATTATAAAACCGATATTAGCAGAAGATAACCCGAAATTAAAAATGGAAGCAATAGAATATCTTCTGGGATATAATACTAACGGGAAATATATAAACTCAAATAACTGGGAAAATATATTCGATACCTTAGTTTCACTTAAACCGTCTAAGGATATTAAATCAGGTCAAATTTTAGGCAACGTAAATGAACTTTATAACATTATAGCTAAAAAAGATATAGTTACACCAGAAGTTCTTGATAAAATCATAACAAAACTCCCGCAAGCTTCTGATGATGTAAAACTTAACCTGGCACAACATCTGATAGAAACCCATTATTCAGATTCTGTAAAAATTGAACCTAAACTCAATACAGAACAGGCTAAAAAAATATTGGATATTTTAAATGGTGTTAAACAGGAAAAATTTGACTATCACACAAGTACAATAATATTTTATAAAGACTACTCTGCAACTGGCCTAAGATACCATTATAACAGCAAAATTTTTACAGAAGCAAAACTTGATGAAAACTATATAAAAGATTTAAAAAATGTTCTAAATAGCGATACATTAGCTGATGATAAGAAGCTTCAACTCATGTACGATATTTATTATTCTAAAATTTGTCTGAAAGATGAAGCAAAAACAAAAGAAGGCATACAGCTTACAAAAGAAATGCTTTCAGCATTTATGAAAAACAAAGCCGATTCATTTAGTAAGCCAAATTCAATAATATCATTTAAACATGACAAATTTGATCTTGGAAGCAGCATATTCTCACATGCAAATGTTTATGACAGGTATAATATCTTTTCAACAGAAGAAAAACTAAAAGCAGCACAATACTTAAAAGAAATGGCAAAAAATGTGAAGGTTAATACCGCAGAACTGGGCGGAAATGCTCACGCTATAAATTCCATCTATGCAGCAGAATTGGGGTTAAGAAATAAATTATTCTTTGAAAAATTAACTCCTGAAACTTCTTTAGACGATCTTGATAAATTTGTAGACGGAATGCTAAACGGTTATAAAGAAGCAAAAGAACATTTCATCAAAGGGTATAAGTTCTTTGAAAATTCAGATGCTAGAATACTGGAATTAGGATTTTCCAAATTCCAGTTAGATGCGTATCTTGAATTGATGAAAAAGCAGTTGGATTGTCTATCAAAATTTGACATGCAAGGAGTTAAAAAGATTGATGATATAATTGATAAAATTCAAAAATTTGAACAGAAACACTTTAATACCGGCAAAAGCAAATATTACAACGAATCCGGCAAAACAAATTCTAATGGCAGCAAGTTTAACTTTAATGACTTTGTAAATGATACAACTAAAAAATCAAAATCTACATTATCAGAATTTTTGAAAAAAGATGATGCTTTAAAAGAGTTCGCAGAAATTGTAGAAAGCGATAAACTTGATAAAACAGTTCTTAAAAACATCAAACGGAAATTCGCAGTGAAATACCACCCGGATAAAGCTAAAGACGATACTCAAAGAGCAGAATACACAAAAATATTCCAGGAAATTAACAACGCAATTGAAACATTAGAAAAAACATTAAAATAATAATTTATATTGCAATTTTTCCTACAAAAAAAATAAAACTGTCACCCCTGAAATGAATTCAGGACAGGCTCTGAATTTATTTCAGGGTCTAAATATTTAGAGATGCTGAAACAAGTTCAGCATGACAGTTTTACACATATTCTAGCGCAAACTGTGATATAAAACATTAAAATAAACTGTTGACAATCAATTTTGTTTCAGTTATTATTAATTATGCGAAAGGGCGTTTAGCTCAGTTGGTAGAGCGCCTCCCTTACAAGGAGGATGTCAGAAGTTCGAGTCTTCTAACGCCCACCATACTTTTTCTTTGTGCTAAAGAAAAAGTAACCAAAATAAAAACAATATTCTGGATAAATTAAAAATTTTTGATATTTTAACACAGTGGAGCCAAGAAGGCTCTTTTTTAGTATTATGAATATTAATGATGAATTCGTTGTAAAAATTGAGAAATTATCAAGTCTCGGAACCGGAATTGCCAAAATAGACGGACAGGTTGTGTTTGTTGAAAATGCATGTCCGGAAGATGAAATTAAAATAAAAATAACTAAGGTTAATAAAAACTTTTCAAATGCAAAAGTTATTGAAATAATTACCCCGTCGCCTCATAGAATAAAACCTTTCTGCCCTATGCAAAATGTATGCGGTTCATGCCAGCTTCAATTTATAGATTATGACTATCAGCTTGTACTGAAAAAACAAATTGTTGAAGATGCAATGAGAACAATAGGACACATTGATATACCTGTTAACAATCCTATACCAAGCCCTGAAATAAAAGAATTCAGACACAAAATTCAATGTCCCGTATCGCAGACCAAAGTTTCAAAAAAAATTCTTGCAGGCTATTATAAACCCAAGTCGCATGAAATTGTAAACATCAAATACTGTCCGATACAGCCCGAAATTTGTGATAAAGTTATTGATTTTATAAGAAATAAAGCACCGGAATTTAGTATTACAGGTTACAATGAACATAAACATTCCGGAGATTTAAAACATATTGTTATAAGAAGTTCTGCAGACAACGGAAAACTCCTCGTTACTCTTGTTATAAACAACACAAAAGTTTCAGAAAAATTTTCCCAATTAGCAAAAGCAATATATAATACTTTTGATAATGTCAGCGGCGTATGCATTAATTTCAATAACAAAAAAACAAATGTAATTTTGGGAGAAAAAACACAGTGCTTATGCGGAGAAGATTTTATTTATGAAAAGATTTTAGATAAAACTTTTAAAATAGGAGCGTCAACATTCTTTCAAATTAACCCCAAAAGTGCTGAAAATATTTTTAAATATGTAAAAACAGAAATTGCAAAAGAAGAAAACCCTACAGTGCTCGATGCCTACGCGGGAATTGCTACATTCGGGATTACCGTAAGCGAGATTACCCAAACAGTTGTAAGTGTCGAAGAAAATAAAGAATCAATAGAAAAAGCAAAAGAAGTTTTAGAGCTGAACGGGATAAAAAATGTCGAACTACACACAGCAGATACAACAAAGTATCTCAAATCCATAAAGAAAAAATTCGATATAACAATTCTTGATCCTCCACGCAAAGGATGTACGGCAGAAGCCCTTGACGAAGCCTTAAAACATACTAAAAAGAAAATCATTTATGTAAGCTGTAATCCGGCAACACTTGCCAGAGATTTAAAGTATTTATGTGAAAAAGGCTGTACTATTGAAAGTATACAGCCCTTTGACATGTTTTGCCACACATATCATATAGAAAATGTTGCAATTATTAATTTATAGGTTTATATTCTTCCATAAATTCACGCAAATTATTTTCTATTGTATCAAGAGTACGATAATTTTTTGTCTGCCTGAAATCAGGTTTAGATCTCTTACTTGGCGGAAGTGCATCAAATTTACCTCTAAATAATGTTTTCAAAGATTTAAACAATTGATTTACTGTATTTATACTTTTTTCCGTAAATGTAATCGGAGATAAAGCTACATTTCTGCTGCCTAAAACGTCTCTATCTAAAGCCTGTTTGTATAATTGTCTTGTTACATTATGAAATTCTGCCTGAATTGCATTAATAATTTGTTTTGCACCGGCATCGTTTCGCAAATTGCTTTCTTTATAGGCACGGAAATTTTCATAAACCAATCCATGTTCTTTATTTTTAAAAGCCGCATAATTCGGTCCCGGCAAAATCAATAGTTCATACAGATTATCGCCTTTCTCAAAACGCATTTGAACATCTTCATATCCGGATGGTACAGAATTTTTTCCAAATCTTACATCAATATCGTCAACCATTTTAGGCATACCGCTTTTATCTAAAATGATATTTCCATTAGCATCTTCTGCATAAGTCTTTGCAATTTTATATCCTCTTTTTTGCATAGCCTTAACAATATTCATATAATTTTTATCGGCATCCGGCATGAATATAGTTGCTCTCACACCATCTCTTATTACACCTTTATAACCGCGTTCAGAAAATTGCTCGCTTCTGCTTGCCAGTTTCCCGAGAATTGATTTAAGTTCCTTTGTTGAACTTGTATTAGCTTCCATAATAAACGAAGCCCCGGGAACTTCAAGAGCAACACGCCTTAAATCGGATTTATATGTCTCTGCAAGTTTCTTATTACTTGCAACCAAGAAATCACCTATATGGGTTCTTCTGTTTTCTCTCTTCTTTGGAGCTGCCGTATTTCTGGTTTGTTCTGTTTGTGCTACGAAAGTATCTTGTTTAGGTGAACGTTCTAGAGGAGATGAAGTATTTGTTCTTCTCCGTCTATTAGATTTTTTTACACTATTTATATTAACACCGTCAACAATATTTTGAGGTTTCGGTTTAGTCTTTGGAACTTTTCCCAATCCGTTCAATACTTTTTGACTTAATTTAATCATACACACAACTCCATATAATTTACATATATAAAAACATCTTTATAAATTTTATTGCCTGGTCGGGGATAAATTATTACAAAAATGATACAAGAGTAATTATAAATCATGAATTATTTTTTGTCAAAATATTTTGTTTGTATTAAAATTTAAGGGTATAGTTATTAAGTAAATAGCGCATAAAATAAGGAGGTTTGTAATTATGCCAGGAAAGACTATAACAGTTGACGGTAACTACGCCGCAGCGCATATTGCGTATGCCTTAAGCGAAGTTTCCGCA
>CALUVX010000088.1 GCA_944324295.1 Candidatus Gastranaerophilales bacterium | reverse complement strand
AATAAGATTACTTCAAAAACATTAGATGAATTTAAAATCAACCATGCGGTCAAAATCCCGAAAGCATGGTGTAGAGCATGGTTGAGGAAATATATCAATCTAAAGATGTAAGACAAATTCTCAAACTTGCATGCCGTGAATATCAATCAGGGCATGGATGAAAATTACCCTCTAAAAGTTGTAGTATTTATAGTGTAGAAGGAACTTTACAAAAAACAGGGAGATAAAAATGAGAGAGTTTAAAAGAAAATCAAGAATTTTATTGATTGATGACAACGCAGACCATTTAAGAGGAGTAAAAGAATTAATCACATTAGAAAGCAGCTATGATGTTGTAGCCACAACAACAAGTGCCAATATAGGAATTAATCTTGCAAAAAAATATCGCCCTGACATTATATTAATGGATATTAATATGCCGGAAAAAGACGGTTTACAGGCTATTCAGGAAATTGAAAAACTTGACATGGATATAAGAGTAATCTGTTTAAGCGGCTATGATGATGCAGACTTAATTTTCCGGGCAATGAAACTTGGAGCTAAGGGGTATGTTCTTAAAACTATGGCATAAGCACAGCTTATTTATGCAATAGATGAAGTTGCTGCAGGCAAAATTTATCTTCCGACCGCTCTCACATCAAGATTTTTCGAATATTTTCAACGTTCATTCAAAGAAGAAGCAAATACTTCTGCAGAAGAAAACCTCCTTACATATTTAACAGCCAGAGAAGAAGAAGTTTTGGACCTTCTCACACAGGGTAATAACTACAAGGGTATTGCAGGGAAATTGTTTATATCAGAAACTACAGTAAAGACACACGTAAATAACATTTTCCAAAAATTACAGGTAAATGACAGAACACAAGCCGTTTTATATGCTTTAAATAACGGCTTTGCAAACAAAAGACGTGCAAAATTGGCTGTTTAAATTATATGATACTAATAAGGTATTTAAAGGTTCAGCCCCATTGAAAGCTGAACCTTTAATGTTAAAGAGGATAAAATGAATAATACGGATTTAGTTTATGAGCAATCAAGATGTGTAGCGCATGAAATAAGAAATCATCTCTCTATCTGCGAAATTTATACACAGATAATTAAAAAAAATCTTGAACAGGAAGGTGTTGAAAATCAATCAGTAAATAATGCATTAAACTGCATAAGCAAATCATTAAAAATAATGAATAATTCATTAATCGATTTAAAATCATTAAATAACATTTCCTGTAAAGAATGCAGTATAAAAACTATACTTGAAGAAGGCATAACCTTATCCAAAGTTTATATTCATGAAAAAGATATAAAAATTACAAGCATTATCAACACGGACGCAGATGTATACATTGATGAAAATAAATTTTTAGCTTGTATTGTAAATATTATAAAAAATGCAATAGAAGCAATTGACAATAAAGGCGAAATAAAAGTAACTCTAGACAAAGATTCACAAAATGTATATATAAAAATTTCCAACAACGGCGAACCAATCTCAAAGGAAAAACAACAGTCAATATTTGAAGAAGGGTATACAACGAAACCAACCGGAAGCGGTCTTGGGCTTCATATATGTTCTGACAATCTTAAAGCCCAAAATGCAATTCTAAGATTAAACAAATCTACACCTGAAATAACCGAGTTTGAAATTATTTTACCAATTTACAAAAATTAACATATAAAGCAAAAATTTTTTATCTCTGTTGTTATAATATATAGGGGGAAATAACAACAGGGAACTATGGACTTTTTTAACTCACTATCTCAAATAGCAAAAAACAAAAATAATTTTAATAAATGGGAAGAAAATCAACGACAGGAACAGGCGCAGCGCGAAGAACTTTATAAAAGGCGCCAATATACTCCTGAAGAACTAGCTAATGCAAAAGCTCTAGGCAAAGATATTATGGATGTTGTTGACATAATGGACAACCACTCAGAAAGTGTTGCCGAAAACGTTGAAACAGCACTTCAGCCTATTGTTGCCGGAATTCCATTGTTGACAGCATTCGGAAGTGCATTTGCTTATGCAAAATTTATTGCAAACCCTATGTATAAAAAAATCTGGGAATCTAGAGAGAAACTTGGAAAAAATGAAGAAGCACAAAAACTTTGTGAAAAAATAACAGAATTTAATAAACAAAACGGTAAATCTAATCCATATTTCGGGACTTGGGAACTTACACACGAAGACAGCATTAAAAAGATAAAAGATCAGAGCCTTAAAACCGAAGCAATGAAGTATTACACTAAATTCAGGCAAGATACGGCTCAACTGAGACATAAAAACACTTTAGGCATATACGGTGCTGTTGCGGCATTTTTACTGTCATTTGTAGCCGCAAACATTTACGCGGCAAAACTTCAGGTAGACAGCTCCAAAATTGCCAGATATCAAGCAAGAAAAGCCCTTGAAGATCCAAAGGCCTTTGTCAACTATACGCCGGAGCAAATTGAAAAAGCGAAACAAGAAATTGCAGAACATCCGGAACTAAAAAAACAGAAAAAGAAAGAAAAACTAAAAACCGGTATGATGCCAAGTATTATTAATCTGTTTAAAGATAGAAAGGCTTATAAAAATGCAATAAAAAATGATACTGACGAATCCAAAAAAGTAATGCGGGATTTATCCCCTGAAGAACTTATTCAAGCCAAAAAAGATAAAGAAGTTCTTCAAAGAACAGTACGTTTGATAAATAACGAAGCAGAAAAATACTCTGAAAATATGGAAGTTGCATCACAGGTCTTCATAAACGGAACGCCTCTACTAGGTGCCGGTGTCGGCCTTATTATCAGTACAATTATGAACAAAACAGGCGTACTTGATAAAATTATAGGCAATAATATTGCTAAAAACGGCTCAGAAAAAACTAAAGAATTATATAAAGAATTTAGACAATTGAAAGAAAAAGACCCTGGATATCATTTAAGATGGAAAAAATTCTACAATTCATTTATGGACGATGTAAATAATATTTCTAACCAGATGAATAAAAATGAACTCCGCCCCGGTAAAAGAGCACCTAAAAACATAATAAAAACAACAAAAAGAATGATAATAGGTTTAACAGCACACAAATGGGGCAGAAAGGGTATAATCGGCGGAATAGGTTCTCTGGTTACGGGTTTTGCAGGGCTTTTAATAGGTCTTAAACTTCAAAAATCCGCAGCAAGAGCCGGCAGATATACCGCAAAACGAGAACTGGAAAAAGACCCGAGAAACTTTATCGGCTATACAGAAGAAGATTATGAAGAAGTTAAGGATATAAAAAATACAAAAAAATCCGAATCCAAGTTTAAAGAATATGCTTTGTTCATTCCAAATGTAATAAAGCAGTATTATGCTTATGAAAAATATAAAAATACGGAATTAAAAGAAAATCAACTTTTGCAGGAGCAATTGGAAAAACAGGATATAACAGAAGAACAATTGCGTGATGCAAAAAATTTACAGAGAAAATTGTTTAACACATTTGAAAAAGTGGATGATAATTCTCAAACATACTCTGAATCTATGGAAGCCGCAGTTGAAATTGCACAGCCGATTGTAGCCTACGGCGGGATGTTAGCAATGATTGCACCATTCATATATATTGGGACACAGGTTAAAAAAGGAAAGATATCAGGAGCAAAAATTCTTGATAAAGTTGTAGGATTTTTCAGCAAGTCAAGCGAAAAATTACAAAGCAAACGTTTCAAAAAATACTTAAGTAATGTCGAAAAGAATATTCCGTATAAAGTTCGTGGAACAAATGTAAAACATAAACCGGCAGCAGTACTTATGAATGGCATTGATCTGCAAAATGATTCAATATTAAATATTGCATCTAAAGCGTTTAAAAATCTCCAAAATTCAACAACAGAATTGAGAAAATTACCTGAACACGAACAATGGAATCAAATGTACAATTTCAGAGAAACACTGAAATCATATTTGATATTAAAAGACAAAAATACTGCAGAGAAAATTGATAAAGTATTAGAACAGATAAATACAACACCGGCTGGCATACGCGCAGATATGCTGGATATTCTATTAAATCCGCAAAATATTAAAAATATGCCTAAAGAAAATTATGACAAAGCATATTTCAGACTGCGCAGCATTATAGAAAATTCTATAGGCAGAGAAAAAATTGATAACTTCTACTCAGGAGTTCAAAATATGTTAAAAGAGTTACCTTTAGATAACTTAGAAACAAACATTACCCAATTATATAAAGATATGCCACAATTAGAAAAAGTAATATCGAAATCTAAGGTAGATTCATCCCTCAAAACAATAAAAGAAATTGTTAATGAAAAAAGTCAAAATATGTTTTCATATAGTCTTGACGATATTATAGACAATATATTCAGCCAGAAAAATGTGGTAGAAGCCATAAATACAATGAAAAAATTGTCAAATACTATAAAAACTGTTCCTGAAATTGCAAATAAAAATCCTGAATTAAACGGAATAATTAATTTACTTAAATCAAAAACTATTCCAATTGATAGAAGTATTCTTACGGAATTAGAAAAATTAAATGTTACAGTTAAACCCGTAAATGGGGAAATCACTCTTGAAGAAGCTGTAAATTTATACTCCAAGGTAAAAGACAAAATTAAAGCATTAAAAATAAAAGATTTTTACAATAATATGCCTGAACAATTCCGTAACCCGAAAAATTCTATAGCATCATTCAAATCTCATATTGAAAAACTCTCCGATGAACAATTTGCACAGCAAATGGAAAATATCGGTTTCAGCAGTATGGATAAAGCAACTATGCTGAAAATTCTGCCCAAAGTAGAAAAAATTCTTGATAATATCCCAAAAGAAGAAATGCAGAAAATATGGACAACAATAATAAAAGAGTTTAATGAACATCCTGATGAATTTATTAAACTTGTAAAATCAGGCAAAGTAGGCAGTTTGTTTATGACCCCGGGTTTGAAAAAAGCAATAGCCGCAATAGGAATTTCATGGACGGTATTTACACTTGCCATAACTTATGCCATTGAATCATGGCTTGCGGATATGCAGTTAAAAGCAGGACGTTTGGGTGTTATGAAGGCAATCGAATCTCTTGATGATCCAAGATATTATGCAAATGTTGAACCTGTTGAAACTCCAAAACAGCCGCAAGACTCTCCGGCATTTACTGCAGATTCAAACCTTCTTGCAAGAATAAAGAAAAATTAGACTTGAAACGTGTCTTATAAATTGCTACACAAAATCGTAAAGCAACTTATGCACTATGCCTCATTTGGTGGAACGCTTCTATTCGTTGAACTCTTGAATAGATATTGATTCAATACCCTCCATATTACGGTATGTTTTATATAAATCCTGAATGGGATGACGACCGACAAAGTCAAGGATTACAACTATTTTAGTCATATTATCATCCTGCTTATTCAACTTTCTTGAAATTTCCACAAGATACTTGCTGTTTTCAATAATATAATCATAAATTTTATTTGAATTTTCATTAAGGCAAGAAATACTCATTTTCAAACGTCTTGTATTTTTTGCACTCGATATAAGAAAATGTTTTTCAAAAAGCCTAACGGAAACAAGTACAATTATAGAGAAAATTGTTGATAAAATTGCCAAAGTATACATTCCTGCACCGCATGCCATACCAATAGCCGCAGATACCCACAAAGTTGCAGCCGTTGTAAGCCCAAAAACAGTTGCACCATGCCTGAATACGGTACCTGCACCGATAAAACCGATACCGGTAACTACCTGTGCCGCAACACGAGCCGTATCTCTGGTTCCGAGTTCATCTCCGGTTACCGAAACTTCAGGAAAACCATAAATAGATATTATAGTAAAAATGCAAGCACCAAGACAAACAAGAATATTTGTCCTCAATCCTGCATACTTATTTGTCATTTCACGTTCAAGCCCAATTGCAAAGCCTAAAAGCAAAGCTGACAACACACTTATAATTATTGTTAAATCAAAAGCTATTCCAGTGTTAGATAAATCCATTTATTCTCTCCATTTACAAAAGCTTATCTTATCTTGCTTTTCGGGTCAAGCACATCTCTTATTGTATCACCTATAAGGTTAAATGCCAATACTGCAATAAAAATTAAAAATCCGGGTGTCAAAAGCCATGGGCGGTAAATTATATTTGTATATTCCTGAGCCTCTTTAAGCATGTTACCCCAGCTTGCATCAGGCTGCTGAATACCAAGCCCCAAAAAACTTAAACCAGATTCCGATAAAATATAAGACGGAACAGAAAGAGTCATTGCAACAATGACAAAGCTTGTTGTCTGGGGGAGAATATGTTTTATGATAATTCTTAAACGTGATGCACCTATTGATTTTGCAGCCTGAACATATTCCTGATTTTTTATTGATAAAACCATACCTCTTACAACTCTTGCAAACCCAGCCCAGCCGATAAGCGCAAGGATTATTACAATAAGCATAAACCTTTGTACGCTTGTCATGCCTGAAGGAAGAATTGAAGCCAAAATAATCAAAAGATAAAAACTCGGAATAGACATAATGGCTTCTGCAAACCTCATCATAATCATATCAGTTTTACCGCCGAAATATCCGGCAATACCGCCGTATAAAAGTCCAATAGGGAAAAGAACGAACAATGCCAAAAATCCTATTGTCATAGAAATTCTTCCTCCGAAAAGGATTCTTGAAAATACGTCCCGCCCGTTAATATCCGTACCGAGCAAAAACAATCTTCCATCCTTATCAGTTGTTACAAGATGACGTTTCATCGGGATTAAACCCAAAAATTTATAAGGCTGCCCCTGAGCAAAAAATTTAATGTAATGTTTTTGGCTTCTGTCAAGTGTATAAATAATTTTCAAATCATGAGAGTCAAACTCACGTTTATAATTATAGGTATAAGGTTTTGATAACTTTCCGTTTTCATCTATGGTAAAAATTTTAGAAGGCGGAACATACGCCATTGACCTGTCTGAAAAATCCTTGGTATAAGGAGCAATAAAGTCAGCAAAAAGCAGAGCAAAATAAATTATCCCGAGTATAATAACGGCAATTCTTGCAAATTTGTCTTTCCATAACTGTTTAATCAAATCTCTAATCATGCCTGACTCCCTTCTCTAATTCTCGGATCAGTAATTATAAGAAGAATATCAGCAATTAAATTCCCGAGAATAAGCATAACAGCCCCCATCATTAATGAAGCCATAACAAGGTTTATATCAGATTTCAAAACCGCTTCTAAGATTAAACGCCCCAGTCCGGGGTATTGAAAAACGTATTCTGTCAAAGCTGCACCGCTTAAAAGACCCGCAAACTCAAAACCCAAAAGCGTTATAAGAGGATTTACGGCATTTCTCAATGCATGTTTAAATATAACTTTAAATTCACTAAGTCCTTTTGCTCTGGCAAATTTAACATAGTCGCTGTCAAGAACATCCAGAAGATTTCCCCTCATCTGTCTTTGCAAACCCGCCAGAGACAGGGTAAATAATACTGTTACAGGAAGCACTAAATGGTGCGTAATATCCCAAACTTTTTGCCCGAAATTCATTTCTAAAAAGTTAGAGCTTGTAAGTCCGCCGACAGGAAACCATCCCGTTTTAACAGCAAAGATTAAGAGTAAAACAGCAAAGAAAAACGAGGGTATTGCCATTCCGATACTCGTAAGAACAGTTAAAATCCTGTCAAAAGACGTTTTCCAGTAAACAGCAGCAAGAATTCCCAGAGGAACTCCGACAGCCCATGATAAAAATATTACAATTACCGTTAACAGCAAAGTATTTGGAATACGTTCTTTTAACTTTGTACTTACCTGCTCGCCGTTTGAGGTTACCCCCAAGTCGCCTTTTACAAAAGATTTTGCCCATTTACCATACTGAACAATTATAGGTTTATCCAGTCCCAGACGTTCTGTCTCCTTTTGCAGAGTTTCTTTTGAAACAGATGGGTTAAGTCTCAATTCCGCAAGAGGATCAACAGGCGACAAGCGGATTATAAAAAAGCTTATCAGTGAAACAATTATAAGCAATGGTATTGTTTGAAGTATTCTTTTAAATATATAGATTAGTATTTGCATTGTCTTTCCTTATTTGGAAGATAAGAGGGTAAGAAGATATGAAGATAGGCCGGTTTCTAAAAATTGCTTATCTTCTTATCCTCCTGGCTTCTTATCTTCATTAATATATATTTCCTCAATGTTATGCGTAACTCCGCCTAAGCTTGTCGGATAAATATTTTTAAATTTATTTCTTAAAGCGACAATTCTTATAGGAGAATAAATATATATCAAAGGCTTTTCATCATACACAATAGCCTGATATTCATCATAATATTTTTTTCTGTCCTCAAACTTTGTTGCAAGTGCACCTTGAGTATAAAGGTAATCCAGACGGGTTTCAAACGGATATCGCTTGCTGTTTAAATCCTTTTCTAACCTCTGATTAAATATATGCAAAGTCCCGTCAGAAAGCCAGACATTTTTACCGCCGTTCGGCTCCAGTGGAGAACCGGTAAATCCCATTATCACCATATCCCAATCTAACGTTGCCATAAGTTTATTTACAAGAGAGTTAAATTCAATAGGTTTAAAATTAACTTTCATCCCTAAATCTTCCAGGTCCTGTTTTACCATTACTCCTATTGCTTCACGTTCAGTATTTCCCGCATTTGTGTAAAGATCAAATTCAACATGATTTCCGAATTTGTCTATCAAATGTCCGGCTTTGTCCCAGTTAAAACCTGATTTTTTTAATAACTCTTTTGATTTTTCAAGATTTCTGTCATAACCTTTTAATTCTTTATTCAAAAAGATTGAGTTTAGCGTTTCAGGAGTAAAAAGAGGTTCTGCAAGTCCGTTTGCAATATTAAATACCATATTTTTTCTATCTATTGCATAATCTACTGCCTGCCTGAAATTTTTATCCTGAAACCAAACCTGTTTTTTAGGATCAACATAATATTTACCTTTATCGTCTTTGCGGTTATTCATATTCATAGAAATATACATGGTTCCCGTATCAGGCCCTATATTGTAAACAGTGAAATTGCCATGTTTTTCCATTTCTTTAAAACGTGCAACATTTGCTCCCTGCAGACTAATCTCATCAAGTTCCCCGCCTTCAAACTTTAAAACCTGGTTGTTTATATCACCTACTATCAAGTAAACTATTTTATCAAGGTACGGAAGTTTTTTCCCGTCCTTATTTATAACGTAATAATCAGGATTTTTTTCAAACACAACCCTTTGCGCCGGAACATATTCTTTCAGTTTGAAAGCTCCTGAGGTTACAAAATCTTTTGGCGGAGTATTTGTGGAGAGAAAGCCCTCAAAATACGCCTTACCGCGTTTGACAGCAGGTTCAAAAATATGTTTCGGAGCAATCGGAGATGAAAGCATTCTTAAAAACGGTGCAAAAGGTTCAGGGGTTACAAATTTCACCGTATAATCATCAATTTTTTGAACAGTCGGCAATTTTCCGTCAATTACTATAGAATCTCTGATTGAAGTATTGCCGAATCCATCAAAAATTATATTCTGCCATGTAAATACAACATCATCAGCCGTTATAGGCTTGCCGTCAGACCACTTTAAACCATGCCTTAAATTAACAATATATTCTTTTCCGTTTACGATAAAAGATTTTGCAAGTTTCGGGATAGTATTACCCGTAACCGGATCAGTAGTAACTAATCCGTCATACATAATTTCTGACATCTGAGAAGAGATGTTGTCTTTAGAATTAAACGGATTAAAAGTTTTAGGCCCTTCTCCTATTGTTGATGAAACAAAAGTCCCGCCGAATTTCCCAACAGGCGCCTGTGATTGAAGGTAATCTATACCATCTATCGTAACATTTTTCTCTAACGGATATTGGGCATCTTTAATTTCTGCTTTATCTCGCAAAACAGGCTTATTAAAATCAGGCTGCACGTCGGCTCTTATACAAGCTTTCCCAACTCCTAAAATTATTAGTAAAACTAAGATAACATAAATAACCCGTTTCATAGTTTCAGGATAACATAAATATAAATTTTGTTTATAGCCTGAGTGTTGATTTTATTCCCACAGTTCACATTTTTTATCTTTTATATAATCCATGTTTCTTCCGTAAATAACAAGTGCGGTACAGTAATCACCTCTATTCACCATATTATTATCGGAACTCATTCCTACTAATTTAACTCCGGCAGGAATAATTTTATCCGCATAAACGTAAAATGAAAATAAATCTACACCCATCTGATTAGGGCCTGCAAAGCCGTTTACATCAACCCTAAGTATTCCACAACTGGCCCAAGTATTAGTACAGTCGGATTTGAATGTAATTGAAGAAAGCAACAATCCGTCATTTAATACCGCATTTGAATACCACTGCATTGTATTAAAATTTAGTCCAAAAGCATACGAACCTAAAGAACTGTAACTAACATCAGGGAAACAACCGCTTTGTTTTTTCCCGCAGCTTTTTACCACATTCATATAAGGTAAAAGATAATACAGGATATCTTCTTCATCATTAGTTGAAGATTGATAATTTACAAGATTCCAACCAGAAATATCTCCATTGTCCTTTTTTGCCATTATATATGCATTACTTATAACAGTATAAAATTTATTCAATTTGGAAATTATAACCTGTTTTTTGTGATTTGCAATTAACGAAGGCATAGTCATTGCGGCAACCACGCCGATTATGCCAAGAGTTATCAAAACCTCAGCCAGGGTAAAGGCAACACTTTCGGATGATAAGAGGATAGGAGGCTTAGAAGATAAGCCATTTACAATAAATTGCTTATCCTCATATCTTCTTACCTTCTTATCTTCTAATGTATTGGGATCCTGAAACGAGTTCAGGATGACTGAAAAACTAGCCTTCTTGCCCTCTGTTAGCTGGGAACGCCCCCCCCCGACGTTTCAGGTTAATTAACTTTTTCATAACTCGCTCCTTTTTTAATATACAAACTCTATAAATCAATTATAGAATATTTTTATCAAATTTTCAAGTGGCAGATAAAACCGCATTGACTAAACTTTGGAATATTTATCCCAAAAATTAATTTTTCCTTAAGAAAATTAAATTTTTTATGAATTCGTTATATAAATATAATGTAGACTTGAATTAGGAGAAAAGGAGAGAATATTATGTTAAAACCATTAGGAGACAGAATTGTAATTAAAGTTATTGAAGATACTGAACAAACCTCAGGCGGTATTTTTATTCCTGACAGTGCTAAAGAAAAACCGCAAAAGGGTGAAGTTGTTGCAGTAGGTGCAGGTAAAATTAACGACAAAGGCGAAAGAGAACCTATGGACGTTAAAACCGGAGATACAATTCTTTATGCAAAATATGCAGGAACAGATATTAAAATTGATGGCGTAGAGTACAAAATTCTATCTGTAAAAGACGCATTAGCAATTATTGAATAAATAAACAGTCATCCTGAATTTATTTCAGGATTTCATGTTTATCAGATGCTGAAACAAGTTTAGCATGACAAATATAGTAAGGAGAAATAGAAAATGGCAAAACGTATAGTATTTAATGAAGAAGCAAGAAAATCGCTTCTAAAAGGTATAGATGCAGTAGCAGATGCTGTTAAAGTAACACTTGGACCTAAAGGCAGAAACGTTATTTTGGAAAAGAAATACGGTGCTCCTCAAATCGTTAATGACGGTGTTACAATCGCAAAAGAAATTGAACTTAAAGACGGTCTTGAAAATGCCGGTGCACAATTATTAAAAGAAGTTTCATCAAAAACAAATGATGTAGCTGGTGATGGAACAACAACAGCTTCTGTATTGGCTCAAGCAATCGTTAGAGAAGGTTTGAAAAACTTAACAGCAGGTGCTAACCCTATGTCAATGAAACGCGGTATTGATAAAGCCGTTGAAGTTTCTGTAAAAGAAATCAAAGATATGTCAAGACCTGTTAATACAAAAGAAGAAATCGCTCAGGTTGCCGCAATTTCAGCAGGTAATAACAAAGAAATCGGCGAACTTATTGCTGAAGCTATGGAAAAAGTAGGCCATGACGGCGTTATAACTGTAGAAGAAAGTAAATCTTTCGGAACAAACTTAAAAGTTGTAGAAGGTATGCAATTTGATAAAGGTTATTTATCACCTTACTTTGTAACCGATGCAGAAAGAATGGAAGCAGTATTGGAAGATGCTTACGTATTCTGCTGCAACAAAAAAATCAACTTAATCTCAGACCTGGTACCATTATTGGAACAAGTTGCAAGAGATGGCAGATCATTATTATTGATTGCAGAAGATGTAGAAGGTGAAGCTTTGGCAACTTTGGTTGTAAACACTATGAGAAAAGTTTTGAGAGCTGTTGCAGTTAAAGCTCCGGGCTTCGGCGACAGAAGAAAAGCAATGCTAGAAGATATTGCAATTCTTACAGGCGGGCAAATGTTCACTGAAGAATTAGGTATCAAGCTTGAAAATGTTACGACACAAATGTTAGGCAGAGCAAAACGTGTAACTGTAACAAAAGATGAAACAACAATCGTAGTAGGCGATGAAACAAAACAAGCTGTTCAAGACAGAGTTCGTTTAATCAGAAAGCAAATAGAAGCTTCTGATTCAGAATACGATAAGGAAAAACTACAGGAACGTGTTGCAAAACTTTCAGGCGGTGTTGCCGTAATTGAAGTAGGTGCAGCATCTGAAGTTGAATTGAAAGAAAGAAAATTGAGAATTGAAGATGCTCTGAATGCAACAAGAGCTGCTAATGAAGAAGGTATCGTTCCCGGCGGCGGAGTTGCATTAGTAAGAGTTCAACAAAAACTTTCAAAACTTATTGATACAACAACATTCTCATCTGATGACGAAAAAATCGGTTTCAAAATCTTAACAGCCGCATTAGATGTACCTTTAAGAGCAATCGCACACAATGCAGGAGCCAAAGCTGATGTTGTTGTCGATACAGTAACAACTCACGAAGCTTCTTACGGCTATGATGCTTTGAACGATGAATATGTTGACATGTTCAAATCAGGTATTGTAGACCCTGCAAAAGTAACCCGTTCTGCTCTTGAAAATGCCGCATCAGTAGGTTCTATGTTATTAACTACAGAAGCTGCTGTTGTAGATATTCCGGAAGAAAAACCGGAAATGCCTCAAATGCCTGGCGGTATGGGCGGAATGATGTAATAAAATCACATCTATAAAATAGAAAAAAACAGGGATTATGCAATCCCTGTTTTTTTGCGTTAATAAAAATATACAGAATTATATCAGCTGAATAACACACTTGATAAATAACGTTCACCTGTATCCGGTAATATTACAACTATAAGTTTTCCTTCATTATCTCTCATTTTAGCAAATTCTAAAGCAGCATACATTGCCGCTCCTGAAGAAATCCCGCACAGAATACCTTCATCAGTTGCGAGTTTTCTTGCAGTATCAACAGCGTCTATATCACCGACAGGATAAATAACATCTATAACACTCCTGTCAAAATTTCGCGGTACAAAATTTGCGCCTAGTCCCTGAATAGCATGAGAACCTGCCGGTTTACCCGCAAGAACTTGTGAACGAAACGGCTCTACAGCTACAATTCTAATTTCAGGATTTTTCTTTTTTAAATTACGTCCTATTCCGGTAATTGTTCCACCAGTACCAACACCTGCAATAACAATATCAACTTTTCCATCAGCATCACGCCATATTTCTTCAGCCGTTGTTTTTTCATGTATTTCAGGGTTTGCAGGATTATTAAATTGCATAGGAATAAAAGAATCAGGGAATTGTTCCCGCAGTTCCATTGCCTTATCTATGGAACCTTTCATCCCCTTATCAGCATCTGTTAAAACAATTTCCGCACCATAAGCCTTTAATAATTTTTGTCTTTCAAGACTCATATTTTCAGGCATTGTCAAAATCATTTTGTACCCTTTGATAGCACAAACCATTGCAAGGCCAATACCAGTATTACCGCTAGTAGGTTCTATAACAACAGCACCAGGAGTTAACAGACCTTGACGCTCTGCTTCTTCTATCATATTTAAGGCCGGACGATCTTTTATAGAACCGGCAGGATTAAAGCTTTCAACCTTTGCAACAACATCTGCATACCCGTTTGAATTTAATTTATTAATCTTTACAAGAGGTGTATTTCCTATTAATCCTAAAATATTCTCTGCTATTTTCATTTTCAAAACTCCATAAATTAATATTATAAAAGGGCTGATTAAAAATCAACCCTTTTATTTTATATAGTTTATGGAGATAAATTAAATTATTCAGCATTAGCATCAGTTGCAGGAGCTACAGGACAAGGACCTTCCGGTCTCGGGCCTTCAGGTCCGAATCCGGGACGAGGGCCAGGGTGTCCGCCATTTTTATGATTTTTTTCGAAATTTTGACGGCCTTCTTCTTTCATTTTTTTCAACTCTTTTAATTGTTTTTTAGTTAAAATTGCTTCAAAATCTTTCATATTCTGCATACGGAGTTCATGAGCCTCACGTTTCAAAGCTTTAATCTCTTTGTGTAGCTCAGCTAATTTTTCCTGCTGCATTTCTACTGCCATTCTTGAACGTTTTACAGCTTCAACTTCCTGACGTTTTTCATGTAATTTATCCATAATAGGCTTCATTTTCTCAAAACTTTGTTTACGCAATTCTTCTGCTTTTGTCTTTTGTTCATCAGTTAGTTTTAGCCTTTTTTCGAAAGCTTCCTGACGTTTTTTGAACTCAGGATTCTTAGGAGGTTTTTTGCATTCAGGTGATGCAGGCGCTGCAACAGCCGGAGTTTTAGAGCTATCAGTTGTTGTTTGAGCAGTAGTTTCTGCAGCAAAACACATAGCAGAACTTGCAAATACCAATACACTAGCCATAATTAAACTTTTTTTCAACATAAATTTCTAATCCTTTCTTTTTTACAATAAATCTTTAAGCATAACTGCCAATTCTTTTTTTGCGTTGTACAACCTTGATTTTACTGTCCCTATCGGACATTTAAGCTTATATGCGGCATCTTCGTATGAATAACCGTATATTTCACATAACATTATTACTTCTTTAAATTTCGGCTTCAAAGAATTTATTGCCTGTGTAATTCTTTTCTGCCTGTCATTAACTATAAGTCTGAGTTCTGGTGTAGATTTTTTATCTTTTATTGTGTTTATTATTTCCTCATCATTCGTTAAACAATCCTGGTTACGTTTCTGCTTTGATTTCAAATAATCCTTAGAAACATTTTTTGCAATGGTGTTTATCCAGCTTTTAAATGTACCTTGTTCAGTGTATTTATCGGCATTTTTCCATACCTTTACATACACTTCCTGTTCAAGATCTTCATTTGTTTCATTTGTAATAAGTCTTATGATACTTCTTACATTATTTTGATTGCTCTTTATAAGCTCTTTGAAATTCATTACTTACTATTCCACCATTAACAAACCGTATGAATCAACCGGAAAACCGTAGTCTTCCGCACTTAAAGTAGTACCGTATTTTATAGTATCCGAAATATCTGTATTAAAATTTACGATACCCAAAGCTGTTCCGCTAAGCAAAATTGCAAATATCGCACAAGCCATTTTCAACTTTGCCACCTTAGAACGTTGTACTTTGTAATAAGGTTTTACTTCTTTTAACAAATCAGAAACTTTATCCATCAATTCCTGTTCTTTCTGACAATCCTCACAGGTTTCCAGATGCCGTTTCAGAGTTTCATCGTTACCGAAGGTAAATAATGCTTCATATTTAGTACATTTATCAGTCATTTTTTTAACCTCTATACTTATATAACGATAACGAAATAAAAAAGTTCATTTGCTTAAAAAATTTCTTCGTAATATTATAACATATATTAACAAAACTAGCAAAAAAAAATTTTACCCGTTTTATAAAATTTGGGAATAGCAATGGCAGTAGCGGATTTAATAAAAAAGACCTGTAAATCACTAGGCGAAAATAATAAACCAACTTATGTCGTAATGGCAATTGCGGCAGTTAAAGGTATTTGCCGTCCGGCATTTACAATGATGGACAAAACTGAAAATCCCGAAACAAAAAAATATACAGCTCTAAGAGAAGGCTTAACAGAAGTCATTGCAATACCGGCCTACTGGGGATGTGGAGAACTTGCCGGTAAACTGGCAAAAAAAGCATTTAACAGCGACAAAGCTCTTGCAAACAGAGCTGAAAAAAATCTAATGTTCATAGGTGTTTGTACGGCAGCGTTATTTGTAATTCCGGCTCTGTGCTCTGTTGCAATAAAACCGATTATGCACAAAATAGGGTTAAAAGCACCAGAAGGGCATAAAAATGAAGAGCCTAAGAATTTACAAATGCCGGCAGAATCTAATCAAACTGCGATGTTAAAAACGCCCGCATCTTTCAATAAAATTATTTATCCAAAGATGAGTACATTTACAAGCAGACCACAGATTGGTCTAAGGGTGGGCGGATTATGATAGGAGCAGTAAAAAGTTTTATAACAAGCTCACAGCTTGCAAATATTGCACAAAATACAACACAGTCAGTTGCTGCCGAAACGACTTTAAAATCTATCGGCCGTCCAGGCTTCATTCTAATAGATAAAGATATTGATTCAGACACTAAGCAGTATGCAGCAGCAAAAGAATTTTTATATCAGGCAACCTGTCTTGCAGTATATATGGCATTAATTGTTCCTGTTTTCAAAAAAGGCGGATTTCAAGTTGCAAAAAAATATATATTCAAAAATACTGAAGGCTTTGAACATTTTAAAGATGTAAAAGAATATATGTATTATAGAAAACTTGCAGACAATCCTTCTGTAAATAACAGAATGAAAACTCTTGAAAAAGAGCGGCTTACCGATAAAACAAAAATTAGAGACAAATATAATACAACATTACAACAAGAACTTGAGAAAAAAGACCCCGACAAATTTGCATACGTAAAAGGTGCTGTTGAATTAAGTAATATAATCGGTTCTGTTCTGGGCTTAGCAATTCTGGCACCGCAGGTAAGCCATGCATTTATTCATCCCGCATTAAAATTACTGGGCTTGGAAAAGAAAAAAGATAAAACCGAACAAACTGATAAAATTGACACCAAAGCTTAATAATTCATTTCCCAATTGTCATTTAAAATTTTATCAAAACAACCTAAGCCATTACTTTCACAGTTTTTTGCATACTCTTCTCTTAATGCAGACTTGTCAATACTATTTACATCTTGTCCTGTAAACTCGTATAGAACTATTGCGAAAATTACAGTAAATCCATCAACTAAATTTTGTGTAGTAGAAATACCCACAACATAAAAATCTCTACCCGCAATATTAGGAGGAGCAGCCCCATTTACATCAATATATGTCTGAATCAGATTTCCATTGATAGCCAAACATATTGAATATCCTCCAGCTGCTGTAAAACAATAACCATTACTGGAATTCGGATTAAAAACATCAGTATTCATCGCCGTCCCGCTTATTGTTGAATAAGAAGAGCCAAAACATGGAGTAGCTTTGTCATCACAAACCTGAACAGTTTTAAACTGGCTTGAAACAAAATTTGCAATACCGGTAGCATCAGTAACTCGTGCTTCTTTTAAACTTATGGCATTTTTAGAGGCAGTATAACTCTCTATTGCCTGACTCAACTCATTATATACTTTATGAAGCTGGGTAACATAAACTTTTCTCTGATGATTTTGCATCAGTGTCGGAATTGTCATTGCTGATACAACACCTATTATCCCTAAAGTTACTAATACTTCAGCTAAAGTAAAACCATTATATCCAAATTTCATAAATCTTTCACCTCATAAATATAAACTCTATATTTTATTTTAACATATATATTAAAAAGTTTCAACTCCGTTGATATAGTCAATTGAACGTTTAACAATCATTTCAGCTTTTAACTTTTTATTTTTACGCTCTTTTTTGGGCAATTCTATAGGCTCTACAATCCCCCAATTTGAATTTATCGGTTGAAACTTGGTGTGATTTTCATCCGAAATATACTGTGTAAGTGCACCAAGCATTGTCTGCTTCGGTAAAATCAGAAGTTCCTCATTATTAATTAGCCGCGCCATATTAATACCTGCAAGCATACCCGTTGCAATAGATTCGGTATATCCTTCCGTCCCGGTTAACTGTCCGGCAAAAAATAAATCATGACGTTTACGGGTCTGCAAAGATGCATTTAATATCTTGGGAGAATTTATAAAAGTATTCCTGTGCATTACACCGTATCTCACAATATTAACATTCTCCAATCCGGGAATTGAGTGCAGAAGTTCTTTTTGCGCTCCCCATTTTAAATTAGTTTGAAAACCCACAAGATTAAAAAGCGTTTTTGCCGAATTATCCTGGCGCAGCTGAACAACAGCATAATTTTCAATACCGGTTCTTTTATCAACAAGCCCGACAGGTTTCATTGGACCAAATCTCAAAGTATCAACACCGCGTGAAGCCAAAACTTCAATAGGAAGACAACTTTCAAAAAATTTTGCGTTTTTTTCAAATTCTTTTAGTTCAATTTTCGGGGCATTAACTAATATATTATAAAAGTTTTCGTACTCCTGCTTATTCATAGGACAATTAATGTATGATGCCTCACCCTTATCATACCTGCTTGCCCAAAATGCTTTGTCAAAGTCAATACTATCTTTTTCTACTATAGGAGCTATTGCGTCAAAAAAATGCAAATGCTCACTTTGAGTAAACTCCTTAATCGAATCAGCAAGTTTTTCAGACGTTAAAGGCCCAGATGCCATAATAGTAAATGAGTCAGGTATTTTTATAACTTCTTCTCTTAAAATATTTATATTGTCATTATTTTCTATTCGTTCGGTAACAGTCTGAGAAAAAAGTTCTCTGTCTACTGCCAACGCATTCCCTGCCGGTACAGAATGTTCACGGGCAATCTTTATAAGTTCCCCACCAAGAAGCTCCATTTCCTTTTTCAACAATCCCGAAGCATTAGAACAATCTGATGCGCCTAAACTGTTTGAGCACACAAATTCAGCAAATTTATCTGTTTTATGTGCACCCGTTGTTTTCTGTGGACGCATTTCATATAAATCGACTTTTATACCGCGTTTTGCTAGTTGTAATGCGGCCTCACATCCTGCAAGACCGGCTCCTATAACATTAACTTTCATAAAAATAGTTTATATCAGATGAAAAATAGTGTCAATTTATAGCCAATCGGCTGATTTTTTATCTATCATTAGAGTTTATTACAAATTTGTAAAATAATTATTATATTTGTAGTAAAAAACTTGCATATATAATAAATATTAAGTATAATAATTACACTTAATACATTTATGACCTTTTCTTAATTTTTCTTAAAATTGCAACAGAAAAAAGCAATAAGTGTAAATCAGAAGTTTTATTTAATATATGTGTGTAGTTATGAAAATTTAAAGTAGGGACATGTCAGTAAAAGCAATAAATTCAGCAAATAGTGTTAATAAGCAACACAAGAGTCTTAATGACCGCAAAAACTCTAATAATCAACAAACATTTACAGGTTCATTTAATCCTGTTGTTATGTTGATGGATGGCATTGATAAAGGTGGTTTTGCAGCATCATTTATTACGCAAGACGGTATTGGCATGGTCGCCCCAAGAATTTATGAAGGACTTAACCGTAACAGAAAAAAAGATGAAAACGGTAAAAGAACAGGCCCTTTAAACTGGGAATTTGCAAGACGTGAAGGTATCAGAGAAATATTAAGCGGCCCCAGTGCTTTCTTAATTCCTATGGGTATTCTTACGGTTTTGAAAAAGACATCAGGAACTGCAAATAATGTACATGTTAGCCATATTGAAATGTTAGGACAAAATTTTGCTGATTACGCAGCAAAAAATCCTGACCAGCTTAAAAATACTAAAGAATTCAAAAAAGGCTACTATAAAAGGGTATTTGAAAATGCATTCACAAATTCCACAGATGAATCATTTAAAGATCAAATATCTCAAACTGCGCAAAAATTTGCGGATAAACTTATAGATTCAGAGGAAAAACGCGCAAGTAAAGACGGAAAAATCAAAAAAGCAGGGAAACAATTACAAGGCGAAATCTTTGAAGAATACATGAAAATTAGAAAACAGTATTCGGAACCTTCTGTTAATGAACTGGAAGCAGCACTCAAGGTAGAAGGCAAGGAAAAGCCTTTATACACTGATATTAAACGTTTAACTCAAAGCTTAACTGATTATACCGGTGATGCACTTGAAAAAGTAAACAAACATCTCGAAAAACATGCTAACGGCAATATTGATGATTACGTAAAAAAATTCAACATTCACAGAGCCGGCACAAGGGTTCTGGCAAATCTCGGTATGTGGTCGGCAGTTGTAGGTTTCTATACACTTATTCCAAAATTATACAATCTTGGGCTAAAACATGACCCGGGCTTGACCGGTCTTGTTGATGAAAATAATCAACCTTCCCAACCCAATAATGTTAAAGATAAAAAAGATAATACGGCTAAGAAGGCTGAAAATGACAAACAAATAGCATTTACCGGTGGTTTTGTATCAGGAATAGGCAAAGCAGCTGCGAAAGAAAACAGAATTGGCAGACTGTTAAAAGATTTTGAATTTAACGGTGCTTCAATGTCTGTCCCTGCTATGCTTACTTTATTATTTGGCTTCTGCTTGCCGGCAAGATATAAGAATGCCAAAAGCGATAAAGAACGTAAAGAAATTCTTGTAAGAGATATTGCAAGCTTTACTGCTATATTATTTGGTGCAAAAGCTCTGTCTCGTGTATTTTCAGATGTGTTTGCAAAAATGTCCGGTCTTACATTAAATGTTAAACCCGAAAATCATAGCAAAAGTTTATATCACAAATTAAAGAATTATTTCACTGCAGGCTCGGGCGTAAACGTTCTTTCAAGCGAACAAATAGTTTCTAAATACAGCCACATTGATGAATACAAGGATGGTATCAACGGCTTCTTCAAATTCTTACAAGAAAACGGCGGAGATGTCAAAAAAGTATTAAATATTGATAAAACAGTAAAAGAACAATCAGAAACTATAATGAAAAACTTTAATGGCAAATCTATTAAAGATGCTACTTTAGAAGAAATTCATGAAGCATTCAAAAAGGCAAAAGGTTCTGAAGCTCTTGAAAAGATATATGGAGTATTCAATTCTAAAGAAAATAAATTCATCAACAGAGCTAAGACATTCAACAGCGCATTTGGATTTGCGTCAACAATTATCCTTGTACCTGCATTTATGATATGGCTTGCCAAGTACTGTGAAAACATGACTAAAAAGGCCATTGAAAAAGAAAAGGCTGCTGCAAATAATAATCAAAACCAACAGCTACAAAATCAAACAGTACAGGCTTCTACAGTTCAGACATCGTCTTATATACCTAACAGCAAGCCCACAATGGCAGGTTTTTTAAATAATAATTAATGGGATTCTATAATAATGCAAAAGAAAAACAGCCTGCAAATACTATGCAGACTGTTTTTTCTAATAGAAAATTTATTAATCTTCAATTAAAGCATTTATATCAGCAACCATTGCATCAGGATCAAAACCATGAACCTTAGCTCCAGCCTCTAAATTTTCAAAATGAGCTGCAGCACAACCAATACAGCCCAAACCATATTTTTGAAATACTGCAACACTTTCAGGACACTGCTGTACAATATCCATAATATTCATATCCTTTGTAATTTTTCCAGCCATAATATATCCTCCTTATTTGACTTTACACATAATATCATTAAATATATTATATAATAAAAAAAGAAGGATGTGTAATGGAATTTCTGAAAAAATTATTTAAAGATGATGACAAAGTTATAGGATTGTGCAGTTTTAAGAAAAAAACTCAAAAAGTCTATACTTTTACCCCGCAATTCAGTACAACTACACTGATTTACAGTACAAATACAAAAAATAACTTTCTATTATCCTAAACAGTATAATTTAGTTCCTCTTGTTGGATCACCTAAGGCATTCTCACAAACAATGCCATTAGGTCTGTTAGGATTTGCATCTCCAAAATTAAATGCATTTTTTACAAAATTATTTCCGGTATGATTTACACCGTATGAATTTTGTGTTCCCCTTATTGGATTAATAGCGAAAAGTTTTTGAATTGACATAATTTTTTACCCCAAAATTTCCCTTATATATATAAAGTAAATTTGAGAATAAAAATTGCCCAAATTTCATAAAATATTAAGAAATATTAAGCTAATAAGTCTAAATGTCTTGCCTGAGTCTCACTTCCAATAACTCTCGGATGATTTAAATTATAACTTTCGTTGGTTTGTTGCGCGAATAATCCGGAATCAAAACGATTAGCCACAGATTTGTTTTGACGGCCATTTTCAAAAAGATTAACCGCATTAACTCTAAAAATATTATTCGGTTGTATTGCTTCAATTCCGTTCATAGTTATACCTTACATATAATAAAACCTGAAAATTCAAATATTTTCAAATTATTGAAAAATCTTTACAAACTTAACAATATTTTATTGATCGCTTTCGTGATGTTCATTATCCTTCATCAATTTGGCAAAATCAGAAGGTTTAATACTCTGGACAAATTTTTTAAATTCCTGAGCTTCTTCCTCGTCCTTAGCCGAATCAGTAGAAACAGAGCCGTTAGAAATAACATTTGCCGTAACAAAAATCGGTGCATCAACCCTGATTGCCACAGCTATAGCATCAGATGGCCTTGAATCAATCTCAAGAACTTTACCTTCATCATTAGAAAGGTATAAAGTCGCATAATAAGTATCTTTTTCTACATCATTTATCTCAATTTTATCAAGATGATACCCGGTTTTCTCAATTATGTTAATAATTAAATCATGAGTCATCGGACGTGCAACATTGAGATTTTCAATTTTTCTAATAATAGCACTTGCCTCTGCTGAGCCTATCCATATAGGCAGTGCTTTTCTGTTTTCTTTATCATGTAGAACAACAATAGGCGAACCTGTTCTTGTATCAAGGGCAATCCCCATAACTTTCATTTCAATCATCGTAAAAAGCCTTTCTATGTAATTTACCAATATTTTAGCTTAATTAAAAATAACGGTCAAGAATATATTTACGAAAAAAAATATTTATGTTATTATACGAATATGCACATGTTTTTGTTTGTGCATAATGACAACTAAATGTAAAAATGGAGTAGTGGCCGAGTGGCTGAAGGCGGCACCCTGCTAAGGTGTTATGTGGGTATAACCTGCATCCAGGGTTCAAATCCCTGCTGCTCCGTTTTTTAGTATATAAAGCACCTCAAGTGTAAGTTATAAGTTTAAGAAAATGCCCGAATTTCGGGCATTTTTTATTATTAATATTATATTTTGAGACTTAATTTATATTAATTTGTTAAAATCTATACCGAAAATTCAAAAAAGTCTCAGACTAGATTTTTCGAAGTGCAAGCTATTATTAAGTAGTGAATATATTTACATGTAAATTAAATTTTTGCAATATATTCTAAATTAAAACTATTGTGAATCTCATTATAATCTATTATTTTACAAATTAAATAATCCCCATCACTTATGGTATTATAGTCAATCACGTCCAAATTATGATTATAATGATGATCTTTTACAGCTAAAAAACCTTTTATATCATCATCTTCAATATTACATAAAATAGCATTATTTTTTTTATAGTATACTTCACAGATAACTTCTGAATTTTTAGGATATTTTTCTTTTATTTTAACTATATTTAAAATTTTATCACTTTCATTTAAAGTTTTATCTAAAGCAGATTTTATATTTGCCAAGTTATAAATATTTATGCAAAACTCATCTTTTAAAAATACTTCTGGTTGTGAAATATAATAATTTTTGTATTCACATAAATATTCATACATTGTAGTAACATTATTATACAAACTTAATTTATCTAAATAATTTTCTCTAGTAAGACAATTCGCAATTTTAACCATTACTTCATTATTTCTATAAAGGATGTTTTCAGAACACGCTGCAAGATAACTCAAATTTGATAATAGGTTAACATGCAACACCCCAGATGAAGATATTTTTATTAATGTATCTAGGTTAACATTTAGATTTTCAGCAACTATCAATTTCCGTTCTATTAATTTTTTTATTTCTCTTACTATCACATGAGAACTATGCCCAATAGATTGCAAGTCATTAACAATATCATTTATCTTATGGTACCCTTTTAAACCTGATATCCCAATATTATTTAATTTACTTTTTAGCCAAAGTAATATGTCCACTCGCACGAAAGGATCAGGAAAATCATCTGAATTATTTGAAGAAAACAAATTCGTAAAATTTGAAAATTCTTCATTATAATATTTTCTATTTTTACGTATTAATGCGTTTAAAAGCTTATATGATGGTAAACTATAATTCCCATCAGTTACTTTAATTCCAAATATATCCTCTGCTTTAATGTGTCCACTTTTACAAAAATCTTCAAATAATTGAATAGCTTCTCTTATATTTCCATTTGATAAATTATAAAAGATTGTCTTTGCCCAACGATTATTTCTTATAGTATTTAATATTGCCTTAAAATATTCTATTTGCTCATCTTTTCCAATACGTATTCTCATTCCATTATTAAATAGGTATTCTTCTTGGTTGTTTTTAATTAATCTATTTATATACTCAAATCTTGCTTGTAATACTTTTAATAAATCAGCTGGATCTATTCTAAAAATTAAATCTTTTACAACTGTATCAATTGGAGGTTCATTTTTATATTTATCATATGTAGTATCCCTAATTGGTAAAAAAACAATACATTTGTATTTAGCTCTAAGCCATTGTGCAACTTGAAACATTAATAATTGTTCTGCTTCAGTCCTTTTATCACAATTATCTAAAACTATTATAGGTAATTTACTATGAAAATCTGCTATAAATTTGATTAAACATTCCAGATAATAACTATCATCTTCTAACCAAGCATTAAGTTTATTATATAATTCTTCATTATATTTCGAGGAATTCGTCTTTAATAAGGAACCAGTTCCCTTATCAAATTCGGATATTTTTCTTTTAAAAATTTGTTTTATAGTTTCTATGTTTGCAAAATCAACATTAGGATGACAATTTTTAATATTATTTATTACGGCAGACTTTAACCAAGAATAAACTTCACTTTCACTTATAGGAGCTTCATTCATATTAATGAAAATCCAATCAAAATTTTTCGCTGTATCAGGAAATGACGTATTTAAAATAACTTCTTTAAAATATCTAATAAATGTTGACTTACCACAACCTGCATTACCTATCAGTAACATTAAAGAATTTACAATTTTTGTTCTATCTAAACTAGTTTGATTTAATTTCTCTACAATTTCTTTCGAATCATCAGTACCTATTAAAACAGAATTTATCCTACTTGGCGATGACATTTTTCTTAATTCTTTATATATAGGTTCAACATGCTGGTCTCTTTTTGGGGACTTTACATAAGCGTTTTGAACAATTAATTTTCGATCTTCCTCTGTATCAGGATCAAATATATGATGATTTTCAAAAATCAGATTTCTTCCATAGGCATTTTCCTCTAATTCTTCATCCTGTACAATACCTAGCTCTGATATAGGAGTTTTAAAATGAGCTTTACCTCTAATTTTAGAATATACATTATTAATATTTAAATCTAGATTCTTCTTATTGCAAAATTCTAAAAATTCATTAAATAATTTAACATCTACAGCAAAATCTTCGAATTTAAGTTTAAGTAACGGTTTATTATTGTCTGCATAACCAACCCAAGTTTCAAATCCATCTGAACAAATAATTTTTTGACATATAGATATATTATGTGGGTATTGAGCATTAATTTCATTTGCATATAGCCTAGCTTCAGAATAAGCCTGATATAAATCTTCCCCTGGTTTTTTTGCTTCTATTATTAAACATGACAAACCCCTCAGCAAAACTATATAATCTGGAATGTAATACTTCTGTTGACTTCCTTTATTTATATAATAGCCTTTTAATGTTGCTTTCGTTCTAATATCAGAACTATTATATCCTAACCCCAAAGGTTCTAAAGATGTTAAAAATTTATAAATAAATTTTTGTTCAACATCACTTTCCGTTTTTAAATCTGCTTTATTACAATATAGATTATCCATATTTAACATTTACTCAAAATAATATAGAATTATTATAGTATAAAAATTTATAATAACAAATACTATTATAATTTTGAAATACTATACAGCATCTTTAATGTTAAGCTCTGTGTCTGCATTCCATTTAAAACATCTTCTACAATATTAGGCGGTAGGAATCTTAAATTCATTAATCTGTAAACATATGTACTCTTTTTCTGTTCTGGAGATAACTTTCCTTCTTTCCATAATTTATAATAATAAAAGCCTTTTATTATCGCATTTATTAAAGTAGAATTGTATTTAACTTCATCTCCTATAATTAGTTTATTGCCGTGGCTTGGTGTTGAAACTATTTTTATATCTTTTTTAATTATGATAAATTCAGTATCTTGAATATTTATGGGTATTTCTTTATTGTAAGCTATATTTTCTAAAATCTTAATTGTTATATTTTTATTTAATTCTAATTCAATATTGTCTTTAGATATTGTCACTTTATGTACAATTAATCGTATTATCTGATCATTGAGCTTTAAATCTTCAAGAGAACTTAAAATTGTATTCTGGACCTCTAATGCATAATTGTTTAAATATGGTTGAATTTTAGTTTTATCCGAAATTAAAGCTGCTATTTCCTGTTTTAAAATGTTTTCAATTTCATCTCCAGGAATTTTATTTACTGAACCTGCAAGGTCTCTTTTATGTTTGATATTAGCTTGTGATACATAATAACGATAACGTTTCTTGTGACGATTATAACTATATGTAGGAGACATATAGTTTCCTTTATCATCAAATAATTTAGAACTTAATAGAGCATATTGATGATTATTTGTTGCATATTTCCTTTCACCTTTATTGTTTTGGATACCTTGTTGCACTCTTTCAAATAAATCAGGCTCAATAATTCCATTATGTAAGCCTTCATATTCTTCATTTTTATAGGTAATTTTACCAATATAAACTTTATTATTTAGAATTTTTGAAATATGTCCGACACTAAAATTTTTACCATTCACTGTTTTTATATTAT
>CALUVX010000087.1 GCA_944324295.1 Candidatus Gastranaerophilales bacterium | reverse complement strand
CAGCAGGTATTTGTTCTAATTTTGCAAGAGCTGATGCTGCTGCATCCTGAACATTTTAATCCAGATCGTTCTTAGCTATTGTGAACAATGTTGTCAGGTCTTGTTTGTAAGCCGGTTGTTGTATGTAGCTTAATGCTTCAATTGCGGAAGTTCTAACCATAGGGTTCGGGTTATTCTTTAACTGTTCAACGATTGTTACCGCACCAGGTAATTCTGTCAAAGGAACTGTTGAACCTGTTAATTTATTAACTTCATCTCCGTATAGTTTCTGCATTATTGAAGATGTGAACATTGCATAGCTTTTATTTCTTTCAGCCTGTTCCATCGGAGTGATGGTTGTTGCTAATTGTTTTTCGGCATCAGTAATCTGTTCGCCTTTCATCAATTTTTGTCTTGCTGCAATCTGTTCGGCTGTCGGACCTGCAAGTTTGCTTGAATCTGCATTAATAATTGTATTTAATGCATTAACAACTTTTTCATCTAAAAGTTCTGTTGCTTTTTGCGGATCATCTTTTACCATATTTGCAATTTCTTCCATTGCATTTGCCTGAACTTCATAATCACGGTTTGTCAATTTAGCAAGAAAGGCGTTTAAATCAACCTGAGGAGTCATAGGTACAGGCTGTTCAATTTCAACTTTCGGAGCTTCTGCAGTTTTTTGTTCTGCCTGTTGCGGTTGAGCAGAAGGCTGTGTTACAACCGGTGCAGGAGCGTTATAATTTTGCTGTTGTATTACCGGCTGTGGTGCAGCTTGAACTGCTGCAGGTGCAACTGTTTGCGGAGCCGGAGGAACAGTTTGAGCTACAGGTGTTTGAGGATAAACATACTGTTGTTGTGGGGGCATGTAATAAGGCTGATTTTGAGCCTTCGGATAATCATATAATTGTGCCTGCGGGTATGTGTAATAAGGCATTGTAGGTGCCATGCCCGGAGCACTTACAGATGGGTTGTGAACATCAATCTTTACAGCATTGTAATTAGGAGCAGGTGCAGCCTGTTGAATTTGTTGCGGCATATAAGGCTGCATTTGGGGCTGCATGTAAGGATTTACTAAATTTGGAGCTTGAATCATTTAATTTCTTCCTTTCAATAAAATATTCCTATATTTTTATTCTACTGTTTAAATATCCCTCAAGATAGAAAATTGCTAAAATTTCAAAAATTTTTAATAATTCTTAACAAAGTTGTAAAATGTTTCAAAGTTTTATTTAATTTTTGTTTGTGCTATAATATTGGTGTACACAGATGAGCGGGATTGTATTGTTATGATTATTGATAAAAAAAACAGGAAATCAATAAGGGCAGTTTTTGGAAAAACTCTTGCAGAGTTAGGAAAAACTAATTCAAATATTGTCGTTTTGGATGCTGATTTGGCATGCTCGACACAGACTCAAATTTTTGCGAAGGAATTTCCGGACAGATTTTTTGATACAGGAATTGCAGAACAGGACATGATTGCTACTGCTGCCGGACTTGCCTCTGTTGGTAAAATCCCGTTTGCGGCCAGCTTCGCAATGTTTATTACCGGACGTGCTTATGATCAGGTCAGAAATTCCGTTTGTTATCCGAAATTTAATGTAAAAATTGTCGGAACTCATGGCGGGGTTACGGTAGGAGAAGATGGTGCAAGTCATCAGGCTTTGGAAGATATTTCTTTAATGCGCGGTATCCCGAATATGTCTGTTATTGTTCCTGCTGATTGCTGTGAATGCGAACAGGTTATAAAGTATGCTGCAGAAAATTACGGGCCTATGTATATAAGAATTCCGAGAACTAATGTCTGTGATATTTTTGATGAAAATTATAAATTCGATTTTAATAAGGCACTTGTACTTGAAGAAGGCTCGGATGTTACTGTTATTACAAACGGGGAAACTCTGGCTGAGGTAATTGAGGCCGGTGAAAATTTGAAAAAACTTGGGTATTCAATTCAGATTATTCATGTTCCTGTTGTTAAACCTCTTGATGCTACTACAATTATTGACTCTGTTAAAAAGACAAATTTTGTTATTACGGTGGAAAATCATTCTATCACAGGCGGTTTAGGAAGTGCTGTTTGCGAACTTTTGTCGGACAGCTACCCTGTTACTGTACATAGAATAGGCGTAAAAGATACTTTCGGACAAAGCGGAAAATGGGATTTTCTTCTCGATTATTATGGATTAAGTGCAGATAAATTAACTTCTTCAATAAGACAATATATTGAAGAGTTTCGTCTTGCAAAATAAGTAAAGGAAATTATGATTCAATTCAGATCTGTAACAAAAAAATACAAAAATGATAACTATGCTTTGAAAAATATCAATCTTGATATAATGTCAGGAGAATTTGTATTTATTGTAGGTGCATCAGGTGCCGGTAAGTCTACTTTGATGAAGCTTTTGTATAATGAAGAACGGCCGACAAGCGGTACTGTTACTATAGGCGGAATTAATATTGCTAATCTTTCAAATGACAAGGTGCCAAATTTGAGAAGATGTATGGGAATTGTTTTTCAGGATTACAAATTGCTTCAAAATCAGAGTGTTTATGACAATGTGGCTTATGTAATAAGAACATTGGGAATTAGTTCTAAAGAAATTCATGCAAGGGTATCAGGTGCATTAAAAATTGTAGGTTTGTATGATAAAATGAATGCTACTCCTTCGGAATTATCAGGCGGAGAACAGCAAAGAGTAGGTATTGCCCGTGCAATAGTTAACGGACCTCCGCTTTTGATTGCGGATGAACCTACTGGAAATTTAGATCCTAAAAATTCTATGGAAATCATGCAGATTTTGGATCAAATTAATCAGCGCGGTATTACTGTGATTGTTTCAACACATGATAATGCTATGGTTGATTATTTCAGAAAAAGAGTTATTACCCTTGATAAGGGTGAAATAGTAAGGGATATACAAGCAGGTACGTATGAATAGGGTCGCATCAAGAGCAGAAATTAAGAAAAAAGTAAAAAAGCATATACCTAAAGATTGGTTATGTGAATTGAGAATATTGTATCGTTTAACCAAAGAAACGATTCATGATATTCACAGAACGGGTATTGTCAACCTTGTAATTATTACTACGATGGCGGCAATTTTAACTATTTTCGGCTCATTTTTCAGATCAGCCCTTTCTATATCATCGTTCGCTCATGAGCTTGGAAATGTGCTTGAAATATCTGTTTATTTGAAAGAAAATGCGGATGCTAATGTTACAAAATCAAGAATTAAGGATTTTGAACATGTCGAAAGTGTTACAATTATTCCAAAGGCATCTTCCTGGGCAAATTTGAAGCGTGAAATGGATTTGCCGGATATTGATAACCCTTTGCCGGATACTTTGCATGTAAAAGTTGATAAACCGGAAAATATTGAAGCTGTATTCAAAAATGTTAAACAGTTAAAGTCTGTTGAGGATATGAGCTATGCTCAAGATTTGGCAAAAAAAATTGAAGCATTAAACAGAATTGTAAACACAATAACCGTTTTCGTTGTTATTATTATGGGAATTTTGACTATTACTATTATTAACAATACAATTCAGCTTGTAATTCAGTCAAGAAAAGAAGAAATTGAAATTATGAGATTGATGGGTGTGTCTAACTGGTATATAAGATTTCCGCTTATCATGCAGGGAGCTTTTTACGGTTTTTCGGGTGCCGTAATAGCTTTATTGCCGCTTAATTTTGTCCAAAACGGCTTAAATCATATGCATCAATTTTTCATGGTGCCGACACCTTTGTATGCACAGAATTTTGTTATAGCTGTTATGTTCGCAATGGCAATATTATTTGGTGCAGGGGGCAGCTTCTTATGTATTAAAAAACATTTGCAGGTATAATTAATGTCTGAAAAAAATAACATACTTTTAATTTCTGATGATGAAAATTTATCACAAATATTACAGAAAAAGTTGATATTTTTACGGCGTGATGACTCAATTCTTATATCTGATTTTAAAGATGCATTATCAAAACTTGAGCTTTCTTCAGCGGATATTGTTCTGGTTAACGAGAATTCCTCAGGAACTCAGACTGTTGAATTGATAAAAAAATTGCGTGAGAATAAAAATTTATGTATTATACTGCTTGCAAACAGTTGTAGCTCTGATTTAGTTCTAGCGGCTTATGATGCTGGAATTGACGATTTTGCTCTTTCTGATGCAGAGGCATTTGAGCTTGTTGTAAGGACAGTTAATAATATTAAGCATAATTCTGTTAAAATGAATTATTTTCGTAATGTAAAGCTTTTGGAACAACTAAATGTTATAGATAATTATACAGGCATGTATAATTATAATTATGCAAAGCAGGTCATTGAGAATGTGATTGATGATAATTTAATAGATGACGGGGCGTTTGTTGTTGTTGCACCTTCGGAATCTTGTAAAAATCAATTTTCTGTCGATAAAATGGCGGAAGCGATTTTTGCTTCTATACGATCAGATGACCTTGCTACACTCGGCCGTGGGGCAAAGTTTTATATTCTTTTGCCTAAAACTGATTTAAACGGCGCGGTAGTTGTTTTGAATAAGATTAAAGAAAACTATGGCAGTGATTTTGAGATTTGTGCGGGAATATCAAGAATTGCTCATAAAAATTTTGACGAGATGGAAAGAGACGCTTTACGTGCACATTCTGACGCGGCCGCCACAAACGCTGAATATGTTATAGCATCGGAAAATGCAAATGAGACTCTGGATGAATGGCTTGTTGATGCAGAAGATAAGCCTAAAAATTATAAGATTTTCAGACAAATTTTTAATAAAAAAATGGAAAAAGTTATTACTCCTGTTTTTTTCAGACTTCAAAAGGCTTGGGAAGAAAAGCTGTTTAACACAGAAATTGAACAATATACAGACAGTGAACAGTGTGTATTTCATTTGAAGAATAAAAAACAGGACAGTACATTGAGAATTGTTTATCCCGGGTTTGCCAAAATTGTTATTTATATGACTCATGAAGGTCTTGATAGTCCTGAAAACACAGAAATACAACTCCCGCTAACAAAGATTACACAGAAAAAACTTGTTGAAATTGTTGAAGAATTTATAAGAGATTTTAAATATACGTCAGTATAAGAAAAGGAGACAAAATGAATACATTATCTGCTGAAAACAGTTTAGTATTAATTATTGATATTCAAGACAGGCTGGTTGCGGCTTTAAATAAGGATGTTGTTGTTGAAAATGCTGTTAAAACAGTCAGTGCAGCGAAATATCTTAATATTCCGGTATTATTGACAGAGCAGTACCCGAAAGGACTCGGGCACACCGTTCAAAAATTAACGGATGCTTTACCTGAAGGAAGTGAAGTTGTTGAAAAAACTTATTTTAATGCATTATTGGAAAACGGTATGCTTGATAAAATTAAGTCTTACGGTAGAAAACAGATAGTAATTTTTGGGATAGAAACTCATATTTGTGTTCATCAAACAGCATCAGCATTAGTTGAGGCAGGGTTTGATGTTTATGTGATAAAGGATGCGTGTGCAAGCCGTAATAAATATGAGTTTAAGCAGGGAATTGATGCAATGGTGGCTAATGGCGTTAAAGTTTCCTGTGTAGAGATTGCTCTTTTTGAATGGCTGAAAGGTGCTAAAAATCCAAAATTTAAAGAGGTACAGGCTTTAATTAAATAATATAAAAAAGCGGTTTTAATAAACCGCTTTTTTATAGTCTATATGGATAGTCAGATTTGAATTCCCAATTATCATATTCAAGTAGACCGCTGCAATACATTCCTTTATTTTTGCAGTTTGTAAGTCTTGCTTCCCTTGATGATTTTGTTGATTTTGAGTAATATGAACACCAGCCGCCTTTACCATTGCATAACCCTGGTACAGTGGGCGGGCAGGCAAGAAATCTGAATATATCTCTACCTTCTTCATTTGGTGCTTTATCGCCGTTTATATCAAAGAAAAAATCTATACAATCTCCTCTATACAGGCTAAAATAACTCCCATCAAGCATATATACATAAAAACGATTATCACTTGTTTTACTTTCTTGAACTGTTGTATATTTTATATATTTCGCTAAATATGTCATAAAAAATTCTTTTGTTGCCATAGTACCTGTAATAGTGTCTGATTTTTCTGTATATATCCAGTCAGACATTTCACCATTGTCCATTTCGGACATAATTATTGCCTGCTGCATCATGCTGCTGAATTTCTTTAGACGTGCAGTTGCTTCTTGTTTTTTATAGCTTTGAATTAATGAAGGCATTGTAAGAGCGGCTACTACTCCAATTATGCCTAATGTAATTAAGACCTCTGCTAATGTAAATGCATCCGAATTTTTTAAATTCATAATAAATTTGCTCCTTACAAATTGATAAAATTATTAATTTATAATGAATATTCTTAATATATTAAGAATATTATAACTTGTTTTTTCTTATCTGTCAACTGAAATATAATTGAAAAATGGATATTCGAAACGATATTAAGTATTATATGGCACGTGAGGCTGTTACTTTTAAGCAGCTTGCCGCAATGATGACTGAAAAAACCGGTAAAAAATATACAATAAACAGTCTTTCCGGAAAATTAATAAGAGAAAGCATCACGCTTAAGGAAACTCTTCAGATTTTTGATATCCTGGGGTATCATTTAGATATAAAAAAGAACAATTAAATTATTTGTTCAATATCTTTGTTAATTTGATTTTTTAACTCTTCTAGAGATGGAAATTTTTTCTCGGCACGTATCATTTTGTTAAATTCAACTCTTATATTTTTGCCGTATATATCTTTATCAAAATCTAAAATATGAACTTCAAGACCCGCGGTTGAACCGTTTATTGTCGGGCGTATGCCGAAGTTTGCAATGCCTTTGCCGTATGTTGTGTCAACAGAATACACTCCGTATGGAAGCTCTATTAATTCTGGCGGATAGATTAGATTTGCAGTTCTAAAGCCTATTGTTCTGCCTATCTGGTTTCCTTTAACAACTTCACCTTCTATTGAAAATTTTTGCCCGAGCATAAGATTGGCTTTTTGAATATGTCCTGTAGATAAGAGTTTTCTTATTTTTGTACTGCTTATTATTTCGTTTTCTATTTTTTGTGGCGGCAGTTCAAAATATTCATAGCCGTACTTTTTTGCATTTTGTGAGAGAAACTTTACATCTCCCGATTTTTTATATCCGAAATTATGATTCCAGCCTGTTGAAATTGAGAGAGGCGTGAAATATTTTACCAGAATATCACGAAGATATTCTTCTGCAGTCAAGCCCGAAATGCTTTCAAAATCAAGTTCATAAAGGTAATCAACTCCGAGTTCGGCAATTCTTTTTTCTCTCTCTTTTCTTGTGAGAATATATTTTGGGCAGACCCCCCAGAAATAGCAGCAAGGGTGGTCAGAAAATGTTATTACAGCAGATTTTATGTTGTTATTTTTTGCAAAATCAACAGCACTTTTAATAACTGCTCTATGGCCTGTATGGACTCCGTCAAAATAGCCCAAAGCCAATGACAAACCTGAGTTTTTGGTAAGTTCGGTAAATACCTGCATAATTAAATTATAATACAAAATGTAATCTTGAATAGTTAAAAATAATTTGTTATAATAATATATGTAAGAATAAAAAGAGGAGCAGAAATATGAAAAGATTAATTAATTCGGAACTTCGGGGGGGGGGCGTTCCCGGCTAGCAGAGGGTAATAAGGCAGGACGTCAGGCTGGTTTTTATTTTGTCATTCTGAACTTGTTTCAGAATCTCATTACCGGAAGATTAGAAGGTAAGAGGGTAGGAAGATATGCTATTATCAGGAATAATAATAGTGTTTCTTTATCACAGTTTGATATAAATAAAATTAATTTTCTTCCCTTAATAGGACTCTGCCGACCAAAACGATTTAGTATCGTTTTGGGAGAGGTATTTAGGATTGGTTTTAATCATTTAAACAATAGAAGATTGCTACTCACCCCTGGTCCCTCACTAATCAGTGAGAGAAGTAATCTCCTTTCACGCTTCACATTTCACACTTTACTTAAATCAAAGATTGCATTCACCCTGGCAGAGGTTTTGATAACCCTTGGCATAATCGGTGTGGTTGCAGCATTGACTATGCCGTCCTTAATTCAAAATTATCGTAAAAGTGTTGTTGAAAAGAAGATTTATGCTTCATACAATATTTTGCAGAATATGATACGTTTATCTGCATTGGATAACGGTGATCCACTGTATTGGGAACTGGAAAATTGGGATCATGACATATTTGAAAAATATTTTGCACCTTATTTAAAAATTGTACAAAAATGTAAACAACAAACTGACGATGAACTTTATTGTGATTCTTCTGTAAAAAGTTTAAATGGAACAAATCATGGTTCCTATTCATATAAATATATTTTGAATAATGGAGTCGGTATATTTTTTAGACCTGGCGGAACTATAGGTTCAACAAGAAGAAGAGGTACTTTTATCGTGGATATTTTAATAGGTCCGAGAGAGCGTATAATGGGGCGAAATGTTTTTGCATTTAATTTAATAGTAGATAATGACCGATATTATATAACAGGTTCGCAGGATTATAGTAATACTGTAAATTTTTGTACGGAAATCAAAAATAATAGAAATAGTGTAATTAATGACTGTAAGAATGGAACAACATCAGCAGGTTATACATATGGTATTCATTGTACGGCATTAATAGAATGTAATAATTGGAAAATCCCTGAAGATTATCCTACACATTTTTAATAATAAAAAAGCCCGTTTAATACGGGCTTTTTTAATCGAATTATTTATGAGCTGTACTTTTTAAATGAAGTTCTCTTAACTGTTGTAATGAGGCTTCACCTGGTGCATCACTCATAAGGTCTTTTGCACCGGAATTTTTCGGGAATGCAATTACATCTCTGATGCTTTCTGTTCTGCAAAGAAGTGCAACAAGTCTGTCAAGACCGATTGCAAGACCGGCATGAGGCGGTGTTCCATACTGTAATGCATTTACCATAAATCCGAATTTTTCTTTAGCTTCATCTTCTGTTAAACCTAATGCTTTAAATACGGCATTTTGAACATCTGATGAGTGTATTCTTACAGATCCGCCGCCAAGTTCAGTTCCGTTATAAACGATATCGTAAGCAATTGATTTAACATGCCCCAGATCTCCGCTTTTCAATTTATCCAAATCTTCAATGCATGGAGATGTAAATGGGTGATGCATTGCCATAAATCTTCCTTCTTCGTCGCTCCATTCAAACATCGGGAAGTCTACTACCCATAAAAGATTATGTTTGCTTTCGTCAATTAGATTTAATCTTTTGCCGAAGTATAGTCTTAATCTTCCCATAATATCGTAAACTAGTTTCGGTTTATCGGCAACAAAGAAGATTATATCACCTGCTTCTGCTTTAGCTCTTTCCTGAATTTGTTTAGCCTGTTCTTCTGTAACAAATTTCAATACAGGAGATTTTGCGGTTCCATCTTCATTATAAATAATATTTGCAAGAGCTTTAGCACCGAATGATACGGCAAGTTTTGTAATATCATCAATATCTTTTCTTGAGAATCTAGCTCCGCCCGGTATTCTTATACCTCTAACGATACCGCCGTTTTCAAGAGTATCTTTAACAATTTTGAATTCTGACTGCAAAATAATATCACCGATATCAAAAAGTTCCAGTCCGAAACGTGTATCAGGCTTGTCTGAGCCAAATCGATCCATTGCTTCCTGCCATGGCATTTGAATAAACGGAGGTTTAACCTCAACACCTGCAGCCTTAAATGTTTCAACTATTAAGCCTTCTACGCATTTAATTACATCCTGTTGTTCTACAAAAGACATTTCAAGGTCAATTTGCGTAAATTCCGGTTGTCTGTCAGCACGTAAATCTTCATCTCTGAAACATTTAGCAATTTGGTAATATCTTTCAATACCGCCGACCATCAGTAATTGTTTAAAAATCTGGGGAGACTGTGGCTACGCATAGAATTTGCCTTCCTGAACTCTTGAGGGAACAAGGTAATCTCTTGCACCTTCCGGAGTTGTTTTAATCAAAATAGGAGTTTCCACTTCAAGAAAATCTTCCCCGTTAAGATAGCTTCTTGCTGCCTGACAAATTTTGTGGCGCAAAGTAAGATTATGAAGCATATTTTCACGTCTGATATCAAGGTATCTGTATTTGAGTCTTACATCTTCTGATACATTTTCATCGTCTAATACAAAAGGTAATGTTTTTGCTTCGGATAAAATTTCAACAGATTCAGGATACATTTCAACCTGTCCTGTTGCATATTTTTCATTATATGTTTCTTCAGGACGTCTTGTAACTTTGCCTTTTACTGTGATAACATATTCTGATCTTAATTTTTCAAAAATTTTATGAACTTCGGGGTTAATCTGAGGGTTAGCAACTAACTGGAAAAAACCTGTTCTGTCTCTCAATTCCACAAATAAAATACCGCCTAAATCACGGATAGTTGCAGCCCAGCCTGAAAGGGTAACTTCTTCATTTAAATTGCTTAAATTAAGCTCTCCGCAATTATGATCCTTAAGTTTGGTTTTAATCATTTTGACTTCCTTTTCTATTTTTCTGTTTAGACTTGATTAAATACTAACAAAAACATAAAAAAAAGGAAATAAGTATGAAGAAACTTGTTTTTTAATTATCTTCTTGCGCGAGCTTTTGTACGTTGTTTTTCTATTTGTTGTTTTTCCTCTTCTGCTTCTTCCAAATCATCATAGTAGCTGTCTTCATATTCATAATCTTCAGGAAGTATTTCTATAATTTGTATAGTGATTATGCTTGAAATATTAACATGAAGCTGATGAGATTTGTCAGGACGGAATGCAAGGTTTTTTCTGTCTTTAACTTCGCAATTTTTAAGAGTTACAAATTGAAAACCGCCATTCAAAATGTAAAAAAGCATATTATCCGGAATAGAATTGCTGAATCTCATGTTTTCCGGCAGCAATAATTCTCCTTCTACATATTGGTCATTAGTTGTTATTAAAACCTGCATTCTAGGTAAATCATTCATCATCATAATTTTGTTCTCCTGATTATTCTTTAATATAACATATTTTTGTATAAAAATAAAGATGTTTTCAAAAAAAATTCCCTTCATAATTTAATTATGAAGGGAACAAAATATTAAAATTAATATTTTATTTTTTATCAAACATCTGTTTAATGCCGTCTACAGAAGACAAAATACCTGTAGCTTCATACGGCATGTAAACAACTTTATTATTTTCGCCCTTGGTAATAGAAGACAGGGTTTCAAGATATTTCATTGCAATAAGGTATTTATCCGGCTGGCCCTTATCAGCTAAAGCATTGATAATCCTTTGTATTGCTTCTTTTTCAGCATCTGCTTCAATAACACGAGCCTGAGCTATACCTTCGGCCCTTAATATTTCGGCTTGTTTTTCACCTTCTGCTGAACGAATTGCCGCCTCTTTTTCACCTTCTGCTTTTCTAATAGCTGCTTCTTTAAGCCCTTCTGCTTCTGTGATTGTTGCTTTCTTTTCTCTGTCTGCTTTCATTAGTTTATCCATTGAAGCTTGAATATCTGCAGGCGGGAAAATATCCTGTATTTCAACACGGTTAACTTTTACGCCCCATTTGTTTGTTGCTTCATCGAGAGTTGTTCTTAATTCGTCATTAATTTTTCCTCTTGAAGTTAGTGTTTCCTGTAAATCCATTTGGCCTACAAGATTTCTCAGGGTTGTTTGAGTTAATTTTTCAATAGCGTCTGGCAGGTTTTCAATTTCATATACTGCACTTTTAGCGTCAATGATTTGGAAATAAATTAGTGCATTTATAGTGATAGAAACGTTATCTCTTGTAATAACATTTTGACGGGGAAAATCATACATTTGTTCTCTCAAGTCAATTCTGTCAACTGGTTTCAAATAATAAAAGCTTCTGCCATCAATCCCTTTTTGGGATACTTTTTTATAAATCCCGCGTGGGGCTTCAAGTATCGGAAATATAAAATTTGGGCCTGCTCTTAATGTTTTTTCATAGCGTCCCATTCTTTCAATAATAACTTCCTGTTGCTGCTGAACAATTATTATTCCTTTGAATACGTAAATTAAAAGTGCAACCAGTAAAATTAATAAAACTAAACTCATTTTTCTCTCCTATACTTTTTCTACTGTTAAAATTAAACTGTCGTATTTAACTATTTTTACTTCACTTCTTGCTGGGATTGTCTCATCATTTTCGGTGCGGGCTTCCCAGCGTTCATCATAAATTGTAATTGCTCCGGAATACTTGCTTACTGGTTCCGTTACTTTTACGATTTTGCCGATATATTTAGCTTCCATACCTGTTTCATGCTCTTTGTCCTTTTTACTTTTAATTAATATTGGACGTAAAAACAGGACTGAAATAATTGATAATATAACAAACAGCAGAATTAGATAAATCCAATTTGTAATCCATATTGCGATGATTGCAGTTATAAACCCGGCGATTGCAAGGTTAAGAAAAAACATTGAGGGTACAATCATTTCTAATATTAAAAATACCAGACCTGCTATTGCAAAAATTTCCCATAAAACCATATTTGACTCCTTTGTTTATGAATCATATATTAGCATATTTCTTTTACAACGTCAACAAAATGGGTTGAAATTTATTGGTTAAAATGTTATAATTAAAAATGTGAGTTAATAGCATGAGGAGTTATTATGAAAAGAATTAGCGAAGAACAGAAGCTATTTTGTACAAGCTTGAAATCGGCTTGTGGTAAGCTTTTTAGGCCCGTGAAACTCGGGGGGGGGCACTCTAAGCTCCTCAATTAAAGGATTTTTCGGCTATACGCTGGCCGAAATTGTAATAGTAATGCTGGTTATAGCTGTAATAGTGGCTGTAACAATTGGTATTACCAGACATAAGCTGGATAATATAGTAACTTATACTTATTATTCAGCTTATTCAGCGTTGCGCACAGCAACATCTCAGATGCTAGTGGATTATGACCCTAATGATGAGCGTTATCAGGCAAAGGTAGAAAATTCATCAATTCTTGCAAAAGCTAAGATGTTTTTTGAGACTAATTTTGGAGTATTAGCAGCTAATGCCGCCAATAATGAATATGAACTAATACCAGGCGGTGGAGCTTCTGATGCTGTAGTTGATACTTCCCCACCAAATAATTCAGATATTGGCAGACCGGGTTGTTGTAATAATGGCGGTTTTAACCTTAATGCACCTATAGATGGATATGAAAACTGCCAGGCAGCCAATGGCGTATTTGCTCAGCATGCACATTGTTTACCACTTTGTTGTTATAGCTCTGGTTCTACAACTCCACCTAAACAGTGGCCATCGTGTAATTTGTCAACTGAAAAGGTTTGTAGTGCCGGTGATCCTGGAGCAAGGAAAGTATCAACAGCCTCTGCAACAATATATTGTTGTCCAAAATATGATATAGACGACAAGCCTGCAACCATGACCCAATGTCCTAGTGGCACGACAGCAGGTGCAGGGGTTATGCCAGCTTGTAAGTCAGGGGACTCAAATGCCTTTTATATAGATGCCCCAGAGTATGCATTAACTCAGGGCCAAATGGGTAAAAAGCTCTGTTGTTGTCCAAAAGGGCAGAAATGGGATGGCAGCTCCTGCGTGAATAATGAAGAGGAATGCCCAGAGGACACCAAGCCAAACAAATGTGCATTTTGTTTAGGCGGTCAATGGCGAAATATATTTTGTCTCAGTGGCCAGCATTTGGATGAAAGCACTTGCAAATGTGTTGCTGATGAAGACCCATCCGATGATTGTGAGGGTGGCAAAGTATGGAATGGTAGTTCCTGTGTTTGTCCCTCTGGTAAGGAG
>CALUVX010000086.1 GCA_944324295.1 Candidatus Gastranaerophilales bacterium | reverse complement strand
TTATCCCTGGTTATGATAAAGACCATCCTGGTCAATATGGGGGAGATAGCCGCAATCACATGCAGGTAAGCTTGGAAGACGAAGTGATAGAAAACGGTCGTCGCAAGATAAAATGGCTTGCCAAGAGCGTATCTTATAAGGAAGCCGCATGTGCAGCAGGTTATGTAGGAGCCAATACACCATATTGCCGTGAGGGTAATGCGGCCGTATACAATAATGAATGTTCTGTCGACAACTCATTATGTCGTTTAAAATACATAAAACCGGTTAAGTTCCTATTTTAATCGGTAGCTCACAAATATACAGAACATTTGAGCGGGAAATATTTCCCGCTCTTTTTCTTTTTTTTATTGTAGATATATTTTTTATTTTCGTAAACTTTTTCTTTACCAAATCGGTTTATTAGTTTATAATTAGTTTATGGAAAGAAAGATTGTAAAATTACAGGGTTTAAATATTGATTCTTTTTCGTTTGAAGATGCTGTTGAGTATGCAAAAAATATTTCAGGGCAGATAGTTACTTTGAATCCGGAAATGGTAAATAATGCCTCTAAAAATCAGGATTTTGCAAATATTATTAATTCTGCGGAACTTGTTATCCCTGACGGTGTCGGCGTTGAATTGGGATTAAAAATTTTGGGTAAAAATGTTAAACGAATTGCCGGAATTGAATTTTCGCATAAATTGATTGAAGAATGTGCTAAAAATCGACAGTCTGTTGCCTTAATCGGTGCAAAACCTGCAATTGTTGAGAAGGCAAAGGAAAATCTTCAAAGAGAGTTTCCGGATTTATATATAACTTATACTCATGACGGCTATTTTGATGATGATGAAAAAATTATAAGTGAAGTTAAAATAAGACAGCCGAGATTAATATTATGTGCACTCGGTTCTCCAAAGCAGGAAGAATTTATATTTAAAGCTAAAAAAGACTTTCCTGACTCAATTTTTATAGGTGTAGGCGGAAGCTTTGACGTTTGGTCAGGAGTTGTGGAGCGAGCTCCCGAAATTTATCAAAAACTTGGTCTTGAGTGGCTCTATAGAACTATAAAAGATCCTAAGCGATTTAAAAGAATTTTCCCGACTCTGCCTTTATTTGTATTAAAAGTATTAAGAGAAAAGTTCATCCCGAGAGGAGTTTAAAATGTTAAGTGATGTTGAAGTAAAAGAAATTAAAAATTTGTGTAAGGAAAACAGACAAAATATTGTCAAAATGGTTTATAATGCTCAATCCGGCCATATCGGCGGTGCACTTTCTTCTGTTGAGATTTTAACGGTTCTTTATCATAAATGCATGAAAATCTGTTCTCAATGGCGGAATTCAGATGATTTTGATAAACGGGACAGATTTGTTCTCTCTAAAGGCCATGCGTCTTCTGCGTTGTATTCGGTACTTTCACAGCTAGGGTATTTTCCTAAAGATGAACTTATGACTTTTAGAATTTTTAATTCGCGTCTTCAGGGACACCCTACTCCTGTATGTCCCGGGGTTGACGCAGCAACAGGTTCTCTTGGGCAGGGGTTGTCAATTGCATGCGGAATGGCTATGGGTTTAAAACTTGATAAAAATCCGGCAAAAGTCTTTTGTCTTTTAGGCGATGGCGAATTGCAGGAGGGCAGTGTATGGGAAGCCTTTATGCATTGTTACCAGCAAAAACTTGACAATATTGTCGCAATAATAGATCGAAACAGATTACAAATTGACGGATGTACAGAGAATATTAAATGTCTTGATCCTCTTGATGAAAAATTAAGAGCATTTAACTGGGATGTTCAAGAAATTGACGGTCATGATATTCAGGCTGTTTACTCGGCTTTGGAAAAAGCCAAAAATGTACAAAAACCGGCCGTAATTATTGCAAATACTGTTAAAGGCAAGGGTGTTTCTTTTATGGAAAATAATGCAGGCTGGCACGGAAAAGCTCCTAATAAAGAACAGTTTGATGAGGCAATGGCAGAATTAGCGTAATAAAAGGGCGGGTTAAATATGATATATGATAATTTGGCAAATATTTCAATATACAGCGAAATTCCCGAAGAAGTATCACGATTTCTTTTGTCTTTAACTTCACAGACTCCTGAAGGACATTATGAAATTTCTGAGAATATTTACGCAAATGTAGATGTTTATGAAACTAAACCGATTAATAAATGTAAATTTGAAGCACATAAAAGATATATTGATATTCAAATGTTGCTTGACGGAAAAGAGCAATTGGATTGTACTTCGGCAGATGGTCTCAAAATAAGCGAAGCTTATGACGAAAATAAGGATGTTATGTTCTTTGAGGCACAGAAAGTATTACCTGATGCTTCATATACACTGATACCAGAGAGGTTTGTTCTTATATATCCACATGAGGCTCACAGACCGCAAATGGCTTCAAACAGTATATCAGAAACGGTTAAAAAAGTTGTCGTAAAAATCCCTGTTTGACAATTGACTTTTTATTATTACTATGGTAGTATCCTTTTTACAAAGGAAAAGTAATTTTATGCCAAACTTAAATTTAAACACTCAATCTTGGTGGCACCTGTTTACTGAAACAGGTCTTTTAAGCTGGCGATAAGCTGATAATAAAGTTTTAGTATTAAAATGACCTGTTTTTATAACGGGTCATTTTTTTGTTGTCAGATTATATAAAGGAAATTACTTATGAAAACTAATAAAGCAAACAATATATCATTTACAAATTCTGGAAACATAGGATTAGGATTAAAAGCAGCAAGCAAAATTATTGGTGTACAGGAAGGCGGAGCAGGACTTTCTAATATTCGTTTTATTCAAGACAGTGCAACAGGACTTATTCCAAAGGCTGTATTTGCAAGAAGTAAGGCGGATTTAGGCGAGAATACTTTTCTTGAACTATCGGAATCCATTCTTGTTTATTACTTTCCTGCCCTTTTGGGTGAGGGAATTTTCAGAAAACTGTAT
>CALUVX010000085.1 GCA_944324295.1 Candidatus Gastranaerophilales bacterium | reverse complement strand
GCGGCGGCGGCGGTAATGCTGTTAATAGAATGATTAAAGCAGGACTTTCAGGTGTTGAGTTCTGGTTAATGAATACAGATTTACAAGTTTTGGAATACGGCCAGACTAAAAACAGAATTCAGTTAGGAGCAAAATCTACTAACGGTCTTGGTGCAGGCGGTGATCCTTCAGTAGGAGAAAAGGCTGCAGAAGAAGTTCAGCAGGAGATTACAGAAGCTTTAGACGGGGCTGATATGGTATTTATCACTGCAGGTATGGGCGGCGGTACCGGAACAGGTGCGGCTCCTGTTGTTGCAAAAATAGCTAAAGAATTAGGTATATTGACTATTGCAGTTGTTACAAAACCGTTCACCTGGGAAGGACGTAAAAGACTTAATCAGGCAAATCAAGGTTTAGAAAAACTCAGAGAAGCTGTTGATGCGGTAATTGTTGTTCCAAATGATAAATTGCTTCAAGTTGTTGACAGACAGGTTTCTTTAACTGAGGCATTTATTATAGTTGATGAAGTTCTATTAAGAGGTGTACAAGGTATTTCTGATATTATTACGGTTCCCGGCCTTATTAACGTTGACTTTGCTGATGTTAAATGTGTTATGCAAGCATCTGGCTCAGCTCTTATGGGTATCGGCCGCGGTCAGGGTGAAGGCAGAGCTGTTAAAGCTGCAGAAATTGCTATTAATTCACAACTTCTTGAATCTTCAATTAATGGTGCAACCGGTGTAATCGTTAATATTACAGGTGGTCCTGATATGACTCTTCATGAAATATCAGATGCTGCAAATATTATTCACGATGCGGTAAATGATGATGCTACCGTTATTATCGGTACGGCAGTAAATGAAAATATTCAGGGTGAAATCCAAATTACTGTTATTGCAACAGGTTTTGAAATGAAAAATCAACAGCCTGAAAAGAAAACAGATGTTAAACATTTGAGTGCTTCTGATTTCTTTGCAGGTACATTCAATTCATCTGCAAAAACAGCACCTTCTCAACCTCAGCAAACAGTTAGAAGAACTTCAATGCCGGATGTTTCTCCAAGTTTTACAAACATTGAAATACCCGACTTTTTGAAAAAATAAATCACACTAACTCAGATGGAATATGAAAAAGATGGAAAGAGAACTGATAAAATCGGTTCTCTTTTTTATATTATTATAATTAAATTTAAATGTTAAGATATGTAAAAATAAGTTTAAAAGTGTCTGAAACCCTTTTATAATGCCTCATAGGATAGGATGTGGATGGGGAGCCTGTTGTAAATTTTTTATCCTGAAAATTTTTAATAAATACATAGGGGATTAATCTTTTATAGAGAAAAAGATTTAAAGAACGACAAAAATGATGATTTTTGCCATTCAAATAAACCTATAGAAAAATTTATTGAACGAGGAAAACAGAAAGGGGAAATTAAGATTATGTCCAGATGGCAACTTCAGGGAACAGGAGATTATTATGCAAGATACAGTGCATACGAAAAGTATTTACGCGCTAATGCAAAGGATTTGGGTTTATCAGAAGCTCAGGTAAACGAGCAACTTGGACGCTACTCAGAAGGTTTACAGCAAAAGTTACAGTATGAACCACAGAACAGAGCCGTTGGTAAAGATATTGCCAAAAATCCTGCAGAATATGGTATAAATCCAAACAATGTTACAACTGAATTGGAAAAAACACAAAAACAATTAGAAGTTATGAAAAAAGATTTAGGGAAAGGAGCAACTTCTACAACATATTATGGTACTCCGGAACAATTGAGGAGTGCGGCTCCTTTGGGAAATATCGCTCCTGAAATTCCTGTAAAATCGGAGTTTGAGAAAGCTTTGGAAAAATCACAACTTTTTAAATCAACAAATGGAAATTCTGTAGATAGATTAGGAAAAAGAAAGCAAAAACAAATTCTTGAAGAAATTGAAAATTTAGGTAAGCTAGCCAAAACAGAAGATGAAATAAATGAATTAAAAAGGCGTGTAGGACTTTTTAAAGGAGGCAATGATTCTAAATTGTTTAATGAAGCTGTTGACAAACAAGCAGCAGAATTAGATAAAAAGGCTGTTAAGGCTGAGCAAAAATCCTCAGAACCTAAAACATGGGAAAAATACACCAAAGAGCACGGAACAAAATATAATGCACCGGAAACATTCGGTGGAGTTGAAGCAGATAGAAAAGCGCAGGAAATAATTGAGTCTAACAAGAATAAGTCGCAAGTAATTGTGGATGATCTTGCTGATGACGCAGCAAAGATGAAACCACAAGCAGAAGCAGTAGACGATATACTTGATGATGCGGCAAGAATGAAGCCACAAGCAGAAGCAGTCGATGATATATTTGACGATGCAGCAAGAATGAAGCCACAAGCAGAAACGGTAGATGATATACTTGATGATGCGGCTAAATTGAAACCGGAGGCCGAAGCAGCTTCTAAAGAATCCAAAGGCTTTATGAATTCTGTTAAAAATGCAGTAAAGGGTAAAAAAGGTAAAATTGCACTTGCTGCAGGTGCCTTGGCTGTAATTGGCGCAGGAGCTTATGCTTTGTTCGGAGGTAAAGGTGATGAAAAAGTTGAAACACCGGCTGCTGAATCACCTGTACCTGTAAAAACTACAGAAAAACCTCAGCAGGAAAAAACTCAACAAGAATCAAAACCTGTAGCACCTTCAGATTCAATACCGGAAGAAGGTGATGTAACACCTGTAGTTCCGGCACCTGTAGGTGAAACTGAAGAACCGAAAGATACAGAAAAAACTGAAAAAGAGGAACCAGTTGTTCCGGCTGACGATGCTACAGAAACTGAAGAAGCTGAAGAAGGATCTGAACAGGTTAACAAAGAAGAATATGTAGTTAAGAAAGGCGACAGCTTCTGGAAATTAGCAGAAAAATATTTAATAGATGCTCATAAGGATGAACCGAATTACAAGCCGACTAATAAAGAAATTTATGATTTGACTATGAAATTCTTGAAAGATAATAATTATAAATTAGATGAAAATAATTACTATCCTAATCCGATGCTTCATCCTGGCGATAAATTAAACCTTGCAGCATAAGTGTTGCATAAATAATAAAAAAGACCGCAATTTGCGGTCTTTTTTTATGTTTAGAGCTAAGCTCCTAGTCTTTAGCATGGCCTGCAGTTCCAAGAACGTCGCGCATTTTGTGCATAACCATTTCTTTAACAGCAGTTCTGCCAGGTCCCATATATTCTCTCGGGTCGAATTTTTCAGGATGTTCAACAAAGAATTCTCTGATTGTTGAAGTCATAGCTAATCTCAAGTCTGTATCAATGTTAATTTTAGCAACACCGTGTTTAGAAGCGTAGTTAAGCATGTCTTCCGGAACACCTTGAGCATCAGGCAGCTGACCGCCGAATTTATTACATTTAGCAACGAATTCAGCAGGAACAGATGAAGAACCGTGTAATACTAACGGATAATCATATCCAACAACTTCATTTACAGCTTTTTTAATTTCAGCAAGTCTTTCGAAATCAAGTTTAGCTTCGCCTTTGAATTTGTAAGCACCGTGAGAAGTACCGATAGCAACAGCCAAAGAATCACAACCTGTTTCTCTGACAAATCTGGCAGCTTCTTCAGGGTCAGTGTAAGTTGAATCTTTAGCGTGAACTTTAACATCATCTTCAACGCCTGCGAGTTTACCAAGTTCAGCTTCAACAGAAACTCCGCGTTCGTGAGCGTAATCAACAACCTGTTTAGTTAATTTGATGTTTTCTTCTAACGGGAATCTTGAACCGTCAATCATAACTGAAGAAAAACCGCCGTCAATACAAGCTTTACAAATATCAAAATCAGCACCGTGATCGAGGTGTAAAGCAATAGGAATAGTAGTTGTAGCCAAAGCAGCTTCAACCAATTTGATTAAATAAGTTTGGTTAGCATATTTTCTTGCACCGGCAGAAACCTGTAAAATTATAGGTGATTGAGTTTCTTCAGCAGCTTCTGCAATACCCTGCAAGATTTCCATGTTGTTAACGTTGTAAGCACCTATAGCATATTTTCCTGCGAGTGCTTTTTTGAACATTTCTCCTGTTCCAACTAATTTTCTTTCACTCATTTGAGTTCTCCTTCTTTTATACTAATTACTGACACCTGTCAGATTTTGTTTAAATTATAGAGCCAAAAACTCCTTTAATGTACACATTTAAAGTACAACAAACAAAAAAACGGTGCAAGTGTAAAGAAATATTAATATCGTATATACTATTTTACAAAACTTGAAATGACTTGCTATAATACGCTTATAAGGGATTAATGAAAAAAAAGAATAGCAAAAAAAATTTTTAGCTGCTTTAAAAAATAATAAATGGTGAAAAATTAAGAAACGGAGTTAAGACTATGACAATCAGACCTGTAACATCTGTAAATTTGGCGAATAGTTACAATCAAGTGAATTTTGTCGGGAAAAGAAAAAATATATCGGACAATGGCGAACCTCAAAGAATAACAGTTCCGCATCGTCTTGCGGTGCCCTTGGCCGCAACGGTTCTTGCAATGAGCCCGATGGCGAATGCCTCTGCTGTTAAGTCTGAAATGTCTGATTTTGATTCTCCTGCAAGGATTGTAATGGTTGAAACTCCGAATGTATCAGAAGGAAACGAAACAGTTGTTGCATCAAAAACTTTCCCATCTTATAAATCATTACATATTGTTGTAACTCCTAAGATAAGTTTAGTTAATACAAAAGGTGGTTCGGGATTTGATAAAATAATATATACTGAAAGTTATAATGAAAATGGAAAGCATACATATGATAAAGACTACGTAATAAGTGATGTTACAACTACGAAATATTCATTAGTTGGAGATGATGGTGTAAAATCTAAGCCTTTAACTTTTTATGATGCAAAAGTAACGGATGAAAACGCCTTTGCACCAGTTCCTCTTTTCCCAAATCTCTCTAAGGATATGATGAATTATATATTGAATGTGCTTAAGTCCGACAATAATAATACAAATATAAATATAAATAATTATAGTGTAGGCTTGCGACAGACTAATATGAGCTTGCAAAATGTTCCTAACGGAGATATTTTGAAGGATGCTCAACCGTTTGAAGATTTTGGGGCACTTGAAGGCTCTTCAAGTATTACGACTAAAAACGGGACTTATACAATAGGGTTTTATTCAAAAGATAACAATCCTAATGATGCAGAGCTTATAACCGTAAAAAAAGAAGGTTACCCAGAACTTCAGGTCAAAGGGGTTTATGTAAATAATGCTTATTTTAATAAGAATGATAGTAATCCTCAAAAGCTTCTATACGGTTCTGTTTATTTATTAGGTAAAGATAACAATGGGCATCGTAAGCATTATTTCCTAATAGATGATGATTTGACAGCTAAACTTATTGCTATTTTAGAACAGTCTGCATTTAAAAATGCTTTAGAATATATTGATATGAGGAATAAAAGTAATGATTATCTTGCTGTTCCGTATGATAAATATATAATACCTAAAATGGATTAGTAAGATTAATTATTAACAATTGTAAATTTTTTGTATCATGTTGAAATAGCCTGATTTTGCATGTTTTTACATGTGTAGTGAGAAAAGCAGAGAGTTTATAATGTCAATAATAGATAACAGCAGTAATATTAATAAACTTACAAATAATTCTTTGAGTACTGTATCATCTTCTAATACTCAAGGAACTGCTTCTGCTTCTCCGCTTCCATTAGTTGATACGCAAAAGCAGGAATTAATAAAGAAATTAGGTATAACTCTTGAGCAATATGAAGCTCTAAAAGCTCAGGTACCTGATTTTGATATATTGGGTTTAGATAAACAGGCAGAATTGATAAATTCATTAGGCACACAGAAAGTTAATGGTGTGCAAAATACTGCTGAGCAGGAAGAAGTTTCCCAACCTAAAACGGAATATCAGCTTTATAATGAAAAATCTCCTGATGAAAAAATAGATTCTTGTTTTGAAGCTTTAGCTAAAGATATATACATTAATGGCGTAAAAGATAAAAACGGTAACTTTATAAAAATAAAAAATAATGATAGTGAATTTGTTGTAACATCTCATAAAGAAGAAGAATGGGATAAATTGTCTGATGCTGAAAAGAAAGCAGAAGTTCAGAAATTGAGTTCTTTTATTGAAAATAATAAAGAACTCAAAAATATGAAGGACAATTTAGCTACTATGCTTGGTGAAAAAGATAATATCAAGGAAGCATTTGCAGACACTGTTATGAGAGGTATGAATGTTGCCAAAGAAAATGGTGTTTCCTATCTGGATTATCTTAAGAAAGATGAATACGAAAGATTGGATCTTGAAAGCCAATATTTATTTGACCAGGATAATTTAAACTCAACTGACAGAGCTTATATGAAATATACTGCAACACTAAAAGAGCAGGTAGGTAAAATAGTGTCTGCAAAAATTGGTGAAGATGTTACAAACAATCTTGATATATCCGATGTCGCAAAGTATATAAAGTATTATAATTTGAGTAAAGATGAATTATTATATAATGCAGCAATGGAAAAAAATCCTACTGACAGGACAGAAGCTGATAATAAACTTATTGAGAATTTTCAGCTTCCGAATTATAGAGATTTAATCAATATTGCAAAAGCTAAAAATTTGAAATCTTTGCAAGAAGAATTTAATTCTTATGAAACAAAACTTAAAAACGGAGAAAAACTTACATCTGAAGAAGAGGGACATTATAGTTCTTTAAAGGAATATGTTTCGAGTAAAGAAGCAAAAAATTTAGAAAAAATTGAAATTCCAGTGGCTAAAACTCCAGAAGAAAAGCGTGTTGCTGAACATTGGAAAAATTTTGATTCTAAAACCAAAAATCTGAGTTCAGATTTAAAGGGAACTTTGGTATTAAATAAGATAATGAATGACCTTAAAAATATTCCTGAAAGAGAAAAGCGAAAAGACTATATTATAAATTCTTTAAAATTTTCTGATTTGGATCAGAATGTTGTTTCTTTCGTAATGAATGGACTTCCTCAAGAGCAAAAAGATGATTTGGCTGCTAATAAAGATTTATTTGTTAGAAAGAATGTATCCATCACAATTGACTCCTTTAATCTTGATCAAAAAAAGACATTTATATCAGGGGCTTGTAATCTTTTAGATTCAGAAGACCAGAATGCCATTGATCAAGCAAATAAGGATTTACAGTCAATTAATGGAATATTTGCACGTAAATCAAATAAAAGTGAGGAAAATGATGAAGCTATAATGTTAGCAGGAAAGGCTGCAACTCTTTCAAAAAATGCAGAAACATATAACACAGCATTTGATGCTGGTCTTAATATGACAAATGCCGAAAGTCAGATGGAACATGTTAACAGATTAATGGATTCAAAAAATGCTCCTGAAGATTTTTATGTTGATAGTGTTTCTAAAATTCCTGCTTTATTTGGAGAGAACCAAATACCGACTTTGGATAAAGCAACGAAAAAATCAAAAAAAGCAACAGCAGCTGCAATTAAAGGTAATATTCTCAAAGATTTAGTCTACGAAAATCAAAAAGGCGGCCTTTCTATATTACATAAACGAACTGAGGAACAGTATGACAAAGAAGAAGCTATAAAATATTCAAATATGCTGGCCGATCAGATTAAGGATTGTCATAAAGATAACCAGCTTGCAATGCATAATGAAATGATGAATTCTAAATATTCAGAAGTTCAGGAACATGTTGCAGGTAATATCAAAGATTACGATCCGACTGTGCAGACCAAAGCTCTTGAAACAGTTCTCGCTTCTGGTAACGAAAAGGCTATTGATGCAGCTGCCGAAAGTATTAAATATTCTCCTGATTGTGTTAAAAGCGAAATGGCTGAAGTCGTTGCAGCTTACGCATCTAACAATGCTATAAAGGCTGACAGCGCTATACTTGAACAATTCGCTGATGCAATTGCAGCTCAGAATAAAACTATTCAGGAAAAAATTGCAAGCGGACAGGTTTTATCGGAAAGCGAACTTTCAACTCTTTCTATTGCTGAAAGAAGAGATTATCTGACTTCATTCTTTAAAAAATTGCCTGTTGATAAAAAGATTAAGTTACTTGCTTCAATGCCTGACTCTCAGAAAAAGACGGTTTACACACTTATTGCAAGAACTGATTCTACATTGTTTAATGCAATTATTAGGGATAAGGACAGAGCTGATCAATTGTTATCAATGGGCTTGCCTGAAGACGTAAATAACAAAATTAAAAATGTTGTCAGCTTCCTTGCTGTTTCTGATATCGGATACCAAAATATTGCAGCAAAATATGAGATTGAGTATGACAATGACTCTAATAAAACAAAAAATACTGCTTATACTACAATGCCGCAGGATTTTGATACTAAAGAAATTTATAAGAAAGACAAGTTGGGTAATATCCTTGCATAAAAAACAGGTTGAGATTGTAGTTTGTGAAAAAACGAAGCCTCTTTTAAAGAGGCTTTTTTGTGCTTGATTTTTCAGGTTTTTTATATTTTAATATTCTTACAGCGATTTTATTTTATGTCATTCTGGACTTGTTTCAGAAACTCAATAATATATCGCGAGTTCAATAGAAAGAAGACAATTTTAAATTGCCCGAAAAAATAGCAAAAGAAATAAAATTAGCCAAATATGCAGGTTTTTGTTACGGTGTTAAAAGAGCCGTGGAAACCGTTAAAAAATTGAAGGCTGAAAATCCGGATAAAAACGTTTTTGTTCTTGGGGAACTTATTCATAATACTCATGTTATTCATGAACTTGAAAAACTGGGGATAAAAACTTTGACAGAAATTCCTGAACATGGAGATGGTATTTGTGTTATCAGAAGCCATGGTGAAAGCCCGCAGGTAATTGAAAAAATTAAGCAGGCAGGATTTGAACCTGTTGATTTGACTTGTCCGGATGTTAAAAAAGTTCAGCAAAAAGCGGTTGAACTTGCAAAAGAGGGATATTTTCTCGTTATTGTGGGAAAATCAGAACATCCGGAAGTTATTGCAATAAGAGCGAATGCCGAATTGTGGAGTGAAAATGTTGTGGTTGCCGCATCTGTTGAACAGCTTAAAAGTTTTGAAGACCGCATAAAAGCTCATAAACGTGTAGGGGTTGTAGTTCAAACAACTCAACGACTGGCAACTTTAAATTCAATCGTTGAATATTTGACGTCTATTGCAAAAGAAATACATATTGCAAATACGATTTGTCAAAGCACTGCCATGCGCCAAAAAGAAGCAAGAGAGCTTGCGAATGAAAGTGATTTGGTTATTGTTGTAGGTTCTAAAAAAAGTGCAAATACAACGCATCTGGCAGAAATTTTAAAAGATATTACAAAAACAATTCATATAGAAAACGCGGATGAATTGGAATTGTACAGGGATTTAATTGAAAATTCTCAAAAAATCTCGGTTACTGCAGGAGCTTCAACTCCGCAGGATATTATTGAAAAAGTTATAAATTATTTAAACGAAGGAGATAAATAAACATGACAACAACATTAGAAAAAACAAACTTAGATGAATTTGAAAGATTATTGGAAGAATCTTTCGCAAAATCTTATTCAGTCGCTGATATCGTTGAAGGTACAGTGCTTAAAAAAGAAAGCGACGGATATTTAATCAGTGTAAAAGGTGCAAAAACAGAAGCTTTCTTACCGTTAAAGGAAATTTCATCTTCTGAGGGTTCTGATAACCTTGAAGTTGGGGATGAAAGAGAATTCTATGTATTAAAAGAAGAAAATGATGAAGAAGGTATGCTTCTTTCATTAAAGAGACTTGCTTACGCTCAGGCATGGGCACAGCTTAATGATGCAAAAGTTCAGGGTGATACAATTCTTGCAAAAGTTGTTTCTATAGTAAAAGGCGGTGTATTGGTTGACGTAGCTGATTTAAAAGGTTTTATTCCTTCTTCACAGTTGAGAACTGGTACACCTTTTGACGGTTTGATTGATACAAAAATTGAAGTTAAGGTTTTGGAAGCTGATCCGAAGAAAAATAAACTTATCTTATCTCAAAGACTTGCTGTTGCAGAACAGAGAGATCAGGTTGTTGATAATATTTTATCAGAACTTCAGGAAGATCAGATTGTTAAAGGTGAAGTTGTAAGAATTGCCGATTTTGGTGCATTTGTTGATATCAACGGTATTGACGGCCTTCTTCCTATTTCAGAAATTTCCTGGTCAAGAATTAAACACCCATCTGATGTTATTTCTCTTGGAGAAACTATTGAAGTTAAAATTATTAAAATAGATAATGAATTAAAGAGAATTTCTCTATCTTTAAAGAGAATGGGTGAAGATCCATGGCATCAAATTGAAGGTCAGTTTGAAGAAGGACAGATTATAACGGGTACCGTTAATAAAGTTACCGGCTTTGGTGCATTTATTAACATTTTCCCCGGCGTAGAAGCATTATTGCCTGTTTCTGAAATGGCAGAAGAGAATGTTAATCCGTTCAATACTTTCAAAGTAGGCGACAGTGTTGAAGTTCTTATCAAGAAATTCACACCCCAAGAACACAGAATTGCTTTAAGTATCAAAGATATTAAAAAAGATGCAGAGTAATTAAGATTATAAAAACAGCGGGTATTTTAAGCCCGCTGTTTTTTTTATTTTTTTATTTTATTTATTCTCCAAAATAGTTTTTTAAACCTACTGCAAGTTTTTTGTTTTTGCAAAGTTTTTTCAATTTTGCAATTGCTCTGTATTCAATTTGTCTTATGCGCTCTCTTGAAACTCCGTATTGAGACCCTATTTCATCAAGAGTCTTTTTATTTCCGTTACTGTCAAGCCCGTAGCGTAATATGAGAACATCGCGCTCTTTCGGGCTTAATTGGTTTAACATTTTTCTTATATCTTCAAATAAATTTTCCTGAGAAACTCTGCTGTCGGGTGTTATAGATGCTTCATCCACAATAAAATCTGCAATTTTTGAAGAATCTTCAGATGAGTTTGCAGGAGTTTCCATGCTTATTTTTGACTGTGCATATTTAATTATTTGAGTTAATTTATTTACGGGAACTCCAAGACGGTATGCAATTTCCTGTTTTGTGGGAGTATGTCCGAGTTCTGTTGTTAAATCAATTGTCGCACGGCGGATTTTGCCCATAGATTCTATCATGTGTATAGGCAGTCTTATAATTCTTGCTTTGTCAGCTATGGCTCGGCTGATTGACTGTTGAATCCACCAGGTTGCATAGGTAGAGAATTTATAGCCCTTTGTATAATCAAATCTTCCTGCG
>CALUVX010000084.1 GCA_944324295.1 Candidatus Gastranaerophilales bacterium | reverse complement strand
AATAGCTAAGAACGATCAGGATAAAAATGTTCAGGATGCAGCAGCAACAGCTCTTACAAAATTAGAGCAGATGCCAGCAGAGCAGCCGGCACAACAACAAACAGCACAGGAAATAAAACTAAATCCTGAACAACAAAGACAAGCTGCTTAATCTAATAATTTCTTTCTTCATATAATACAAAAAATCCCTTGATATAAAACTCAAGGGATTTTTATTTTGCTTATGGCAGACTTTTCCAGAATGTAGGATCCGATAAAGCCCTATATGTACACCCTGCGCCATTATTGCTATTATTTGATGTTTTAGAGCAATAGGCATCATTTTCATCGTAAAAAGCTGTTCCTTCTGCTCCCATAGGGATTAAACGCCCGGCATTATCAAGTTGAAACATGAACAAATCCTGCCCCAATCTGTTTGGACGTTTATTATATCCGTTTACATCAATTGATATGTAAGTGTTTAAATCTGTACCAGAGTTAGTATTATTAAGTAGAATAAGACTACCGTCATTTAAAACAAATTGGCCATCGTCAAACATATTAACATCAAAATTTACAGTACCCGTAAAATTTTTATACGTATTAGCATTATTCATATAAGATACACACGCACTATCAGCATCTTCAAAACCAAGACCGCAATCCCTTATAACATTAAAATATTTCATTAATACAGGTTTTAACTCATGTCCGCCAATATCTGATGTTATAGGTACACCGTTTTCAGCTTGGTACATATTTAGAGCCTGACCAATAACAGATGCTCCTTTTTTCAAGCCAGATTCAAGCTCACGGTTTCTTGCATTTTGGATTAAGGAAGGCATTGTCATTGCCGCTACCACACCGATTATACCAAGGGTTATCAAAACTTCTGCCAATGTAAATGCTATTTTACGATAATTGTTCAACCGGGCTACGTGCGACGCACCCTTAGCGAGTGTGAATGCAAGTTTTGATTTTAGTGAAGTGTGAAGGGGGAAGAGTGAAGCAATGTTATCTCCCTCCCTGATTAGGGAGGGACTAAGGGTGGGTATAAAATAATTATTTTTATTTACCCTCTCCTGTCCTTCGAACACCCTCTTCCAAGAAAGGGAAAGAATTTTTCGTGAGCTTTGCTCACAAATAACAGCCTGCCCTCTTGCCTTCCTAACATCCGGTCTTCCGACAATGAGATTCTGAAACACGGGGGTCAATCCGGCATTCAGAATAACACTAAAAAATTCTGTCATCGCGCAACAGGTGCGCGATCTTTTTATTACAAATTTTAGATTGCGCAATAAATGCGCAATGACATTACAAAAAACGACTTGACGACCCGCCTTCTTGCTTTCTGCTAGCTGGGAACGCCCCCCCCCCGTTGTAAATTAATTAACTTTTTCATACTTTTTCTCCTTTACTATACTTCTTGTTTCTCTTTATATGATTCAGGTATTGGTGCAGTATTTATATAATCAGCATGTTCTGAAATCTGTTTGCACCATTCGTAAATAATTTCTTCTTCCGACAACTTGTAAGAAATAGGCTTACCAACATGAAGATGAACTTCTCGTCTTGTAAAAGGTTTCAATTTAGGATAACCGGTAAAACCTCCTATTGCAACCGGAACAATATCCGCCTTCGCATTTTTTGCAATTACAACAAAGCCCTTTTTCAAATCACCAAGTTCTGACCCGTAAGGCCTTATACCTCCCTGTGGGAAAACACCGAGAGACCAGCTTGTTGAAAGAATATCTTTAACTGTCTTAAAAGTAGCTATCTCCGGCTTTGTTCTGTCAACAGCAAATGCACCAAGACGTTTTACAAGCCACTCAAATTTATCACCCTTCTGGAATAACTCTTTCTTAGCCATATAAGCAATAGGACGTACGCACGCCATAGTTACCATAGGAGGATCAAAATGTGAAACATGGTTTGCGGTATATATAAATTTCCCGCTCTTTGCCTTAGTCGGTAAATTTTCTCTGCCAGTTACAGTGTAATTATAAAAAATCTTCATAAACGGAATTACCACCACATACAAAAACGCCATATAAAACATTGTTCTGAATATGTTGTATTCGTATGGATATCTTCTGTTATAATTTCGTTCTTTTTTCATATCATCTTAACTCCTAAACACTTTCTTTTTGCGGTTCATATTTAAATCCGGTCAATTCTTGTATTGCTTCAATCCATTTATTAAAAACGACATTCGGATCCTTATCATAAGGAATAGGTTTGCCGATTTTGACAATAACTTTACCTGAAAAAGGCAAATGTGTAGCCTGTTCGGTTCCAACAATACCAATCGGAAGAACAGAACATTTTGTAATTTTAGCAAGCTTTGCAAAACCCTCTGTAACACCTGTAATAGTTCCAGGTACACCTCTTGTTCCCTGCGGGAAAATTCCAAATACCCAATTGCTTTTTTTTATCTCCATAACGGTTTTAATGGTAGAAGGCCCAAGACTTTCTCTATTAACTGCAAATGTTCCGAGCCAGTCAATCCACCATCTTATAAACGGAATATCAAAAAGTTCTTTTTTGGCCATAAAAGAAACACGTCTCGGCAAAATAGCCGCAACCATAGGAGGATCCAGCGTTGATAAATGATTAGGGCAAACTATATAAGCATTGTCTTTCGGTACATTTTCCAAACCTTCAACTTGAAGCCTGTATACAACCTTTAACCTAATCATATAAAATATTTTACATATAATAAATTGAAATAATGTTCTCCATATATTATATTCGTCTGCGGTACGTCTTGTGTAGTTTTTGTCTTTGTCCCAGAACATTTTTTTCTCCTATAACATATACTAATAGAATTATACATTCAAATATTGCACATTACAAGTTTTTCATATATTATTATAACCAAGATTTAAGGAGAGAAGTATGAGAACATCGAATGTAGAGTTAGAAAATGAGTTATTCAAAAGCGTTTATGACAAAACTCCGGATTACATAAAAAATCTTAATTTAATGGATTTTTCAAACGAAGGAGAATTTACTTTTACGCTGAAAAAAGAACATCTTAAACCCTATGACAAAGACAAAAATCCTGAAGGTTTAAATCTTGATGAATGGTTTGCCAATTACGCAAAAGAGGCAAAAGTTTCAACCGCAGGTATAAGAGGTCCTCAAAATATTTTATATCCTCAAGACACAAGATTTCCAATTAACCTTGTGGGTATAGTTCTTGCAACACTTGCTAAAGCACTTGTTGCAAACGAAAAGTATAAAGGAAAAGAAATTGTAAAAGTTGCAGGACGAGAAGTTAGATATAATTCGGATCTCTTTCTTGATGCAATTGTAAGAATTCAGGCGGCCAACGGGATTAGAACCCTTGTACCGAAAGAAAGAAAAACAATTCCTATCTGGCTTGCATCATTTTTAGCTTTCAAACTTGATTTGCTGGGTGGCGAATACATAACATCAAGTCATGGAATTTCAGTTAAAAATGCAACAAAAGATCTAAATTGCCAGGGAAGCCAATATCTCCCCGAAGAATCAATGGAATTTGTGAATAAAATCCAGGAAATTTTTGATGAAACAAATAAAAAAGGAACTTATAAAATCAAAATTTCAGCAAAAGATAATCCGTTAATTGATGAAAAAGTTTTGGGAAATATTGATGATGGCGTTGATTTATATGTAGAAT
>CALUVX010000083.1 GCA_944324295.1 Candidatus Gastranaerophilales bacterium | reverse complement strand
CATATTAATTTTCCTTTACTTGTTGAGTGATTATTGGCGTAAGCACTCTACAAACTGCATGATAATATATAAAGGAAAAATTGCAATACTTAAGAAAAGACAATGTTAAAAAGAATTAAGCTTTAATCTGCTTGTCCGCAAACATACTCATTGCAAATGTATTGGCCGCATTTTTTGATGCTTCAACCATAAAGTAACCAAGAGTTTCTCTTGTATTTTCAGCAGTACGCTCAGATGTTTTTGCAGTCTCAAAATTAACAAAAGCTTTATTAAAATCAAATTCCGAACCGCCGTTTTCATAGGTTGTCATCGCCTTTTTATATTTTGTTTCGGCAGCATCTTTTGCTGTACCAGCGGCCTGTTCTGCGGCCAAGGCAGCATAATATGCTTCTTCTGCACTTACTTTACGAGCATCGGCTTTTGCCACTGCATTCTGAGAAAATATGCTTGCGCCGGAATTATTTCCGGAATTCAAAAGAGCCTGTAAATCTTTGTTATCTTTTGCAAGATCCATAATACTGGATTTACTGAGTTTTGATAAGTAAAACATTTGATTTGCACTGAAATCTTCATAAGAAACACCGGCATTACGAAGGGCTTCAAATTTTGAATCTGTGGTATAAGTAGTTTTGTCAACCGTAAAACTCATAGTAAACCTCTAATTTTTTTTATACTCTTTCTTAAACTATATATATAAAGTATTTATTCCCAAAATAATTGCCTTTTTTATTAAGAAATATAAAGATTTTCGGATTATTTATTTATAGAGTTCAAAAATTCCAGAACATAAAAGGTTAAAAAACCTGTAAAAGCATTAACGGTCGCACTTAACACACCCATAAAAACAGATATTACAACAAGGATAAAAAAGCTTGCGTTACCGAGCATTAACCCGACACCGTAATTGGCCGCAATATGAAAAAATTTCATTAAAATTACTGAAATAGGAACATAAACAACAGAAAAACCTAAATATGATACAAATCCCGCAATTGCTCCCACTATTATGCTGTCTTTTATTGATGAAAGCGAAAGACATCCATATTTTACTAATATCCAAATTACCAGAGGTGCGATAAAACAAATCAAAAATATAAAAGAAATTGCTCCTGCATAAGGAATTAAAGTTACTATTCCGAGTAAAATCCCGAAAAATATACTCAAAATCGAAATTTGTCTCAATAGTATATAGTTGATATTCATAAATTTATTATATCACAAATAATGAAACATTATTTAAAGGTAACAGTAACCGGCGGATTTTCCGGGAAATATTGTTTTGCCTTTTTGCCGAGAATAACTATTTCATCATAATTTTTTTCCTGCTCATAAATTTTCGCAAGTATAGAATACATATTATAGGTTTTGGGATAGCGCCTCAAAATGGAATTCCCGAAATTTTTAGCTTGTTCATAATCTCCGTTTTCATAATAAATTTGAGCAATCAATGGAGTCATCTCTGAATCATTACTCAGGTTATAAGCTGTTAGTGCATAATTTAAAGATTCATCATTTTTATTTAAGTTTTTATATGAAAGGGCAATTTTATAATAAATGAAAGCTTTTGATTTTGTATTAGAAATTTTAGGGAGTAATTTTTTATAATTTTCGATAGCTTTCTCATAATTTTTTTGTACAAAATAAAGTTCGGCTATTCTAAAAACTTTATATTTTGATTCACTAGAGAGCTCTATATCATGTTTTGTATAGTCTAATTCTCGGGCTATTCTGCTTTCAAAATTTCCTAAAATATCCGCAGACTTTGCCATTTTTGATTTAGCCTCTTCTGAAAATTCTTTATTTGAAATATCCGGAACTATTGAATATAAAAGTCTCAAAGTATTTATATCGCCTTTGCTAATATTGCTTCTGGAATTCCGTAAAACAGGATACATTATATCGTCTGAATTTGTGCTATGGCCATTTATCCCCAAAGAATGACCTATTTCATGCTTTGCAGTACTATGAAATTTTTTCGGTTTGATATATTTATTATTTGTATCATACACGGCAAATTTTATTTCAGAATATTTTATTAAATTATTGGAAATTTTAAAACTGCTTACCCCGCTGGTCATACCATTATTTTTGATTTCTCTGTCAAAATTTCGCAAAAATTTACATCTTATATCCGCATAATCTTCAGGTTCTACATAAATGAACGTGAAAAAATTTCCGCTCGCTTTTTTCCAATCATCAAAAGCTTTTTTCACTTCTTTATAAAAATAATCAGGCAGCTCCGGATTATTTTCAATATAAACTCTAAGCGGAAAAGTATCAGGATTCCACCGAATAATATGACCTAGACTAAGTGCTTTGTCGATATAATTACCGGGATAATTTACATTGATATTTTCAAAGTCAGGCTTGACATCCAATATAAAACTTTCAAATTCTGTGTCATCTGATTTTGTCTCATAAACGGTCTTTGAATGTTTATCATTATTAATGGTATAATCAGCATCTTCTTTTTGAACTTTTTCAACAGATGCAGGTTTGTGCGGTTCTAAAATTCCTATACTCTGCCCGGATTCATCCCACTTATTATTGTTAAAAATATCTACAGACAGTATTAAACTCAGAATGAAAAAAATTATAATAAACTTTATTAAATATTTCATAGTTTTGACCTTGTATGACAAATTGCAATTGCAATAGAATCTATTGTATCATCAAGTTTTGGTAAATTATCGACTCCCAATGCCAATTTAACCATCTGTTCGACCTCTTTTTTATCCGCACGGCCATACCCAGTCAAAACCTGTTTAACTTCCATCGTTGTATATTCAAAAATCGGCACTTTAAATTTTTCAAGTACAGTCAAAATAACGCCTCTTGCATGAGCTACAGGCATAACAGTTGTACGGTTTCTAAAGAAAAAAAGTTTCTCAATCGCCGCGCAATCGGGTTTGTATTTTTCAACAATAGTATTCATATCCTCAAAGATTTCTAAAAGCCTTGAAGATTCTCTTGCCCCCTTTTGGGTTTGAATTGAGCCGGAATGCAAAACAACAGGGATTTCTCCGTCATAATCCACAATAGAATAACCTACAATACCTAAACCAGGATCAATACCTAAAATCTTCATACAAATATTATATCACAGTTTTATTTTTTATATTTTCTTGAAGCTGTATCTGAATATTCATAATATCTTTTTCGATATCTTCAATAATTCGTCTTATACAATTCATGGCACCGAACATATTATTGGAAGGAACAGAGTCAAAATCAGCATTGACAATCAGAGTAAACAGCCATTTTAAATCATCAACTTTATTGAGCAGTTCTTCTAAATTTCCCTCAACAGTTTTTGGTTTTGGCATAGTGGCTCCTTAATAAAATTATAGTATTATTATAATAATATAGTTTAACTATATTATCTATAATTATTTTTGTCAATATCAAGTTATACTATAAAATGTTTATTATGTTGGAGATAAAGGCAGAAATTAAAAACTGTATAGTAAGGGCAGGTTCTAATTTAAAAAAAGTAATGGCAGCTTTAAATAGGAACAAATCTATTACTACAACCTACAGTAATATTGCAAATAAAATAAATACCGGTACTATAACATTTAATGAAGCCCAATATATCCTTGATTACCTCGGCTATAAATTCACTATAGAAAGAAAATAGTTTTAATAATATTGCATCTTTATTGTTTTTTGATATAATTTATCAAGGGTAAGTTCCCAAAACTTCCGCAGCACACACGTATTACGAAGAAATCGGCTGAAGGATATGATCAGGCAAATAATAAAAGCTGCCATAATAGCAGTTATAGCAGCTCTTAAAATTGTTTTATTGTTCATATAGGGAACGAAGAAAGACTTTAAGAGTTGCGACCTCTTAAGGTCTTTTCCCTATGAATATATTATAACACACTTGATATCGTTTTTCAACCCTTCAATTTCCTTGCAAGAGATAAACCAGCAGGAAGAGGTAATATCACATTTTCATAATCAGGATTTGAATTTATAGCATCAATAAACGGTTTGCATTTCGCTTCATGGGATAAAACATTATCACAAGCTATTATCCCGCCCCTTTTCAAATGTTTGTCTATAAATTCAAAATATTTTACGTATTCTGACTTATTTGCATCTACGAAGGCAAAGTCTATAACAAAATCATCTTTCAAATATTCAAGATGCATTAATGCAGATCCCTTAAGAGTTGTAATAACATCTGATACACCGCAAATTTTGAAGTTTTCTTTTGCAACATCAAGACGTTTATCGTAAAACTCAATTGTTGTAAGATGACCACCGTTTTCTTTTGCCGCTTTTCCAAGCCATATTCCGGAGTACCCGTTTGATGTTCCAACCTCAAGAATATTTTTTGAACCTTCAGCCTTTATAAGTGTGTATAAAAATTCACCGGTAACACGTGCTATATTCCAAAACTGTTTTTGTGTTTGTTCCAATTCGTTAAGAACATTTTCTGTTGTATCATCAAAATATTTTATCATTTTATTATCTGCTATTTATTAATCTTTTTAACCTTTTCGGTTACAACAATTGTACTTGCAGGAATATCAATAGGAATTGTCTTTATAACTTTATTGGTTCCCAAATCAAATACCGTATACAAAGCCGCCTTCGTATCCGTTATAAGAGCTATATTGGTATTTTCAATATAGTTTATTTTTGTGGAAAAACCGTTGGTATTCAAATAAATAGTGTCTGTCAAAAGATCCTTTTTAGCATCTATTACCTGAATAGAATTATCACCCGCTCCGAGAACATAAACCCGATCATGGAATACTAACATATCAATAGGTTTTTCACAAATTTCAACTTCTGCCATAAGCCCTATTGTTTCGTAATCAATAATTGCTATCCTGTTTTTTGTCCTGCTTGTTACATAAATTTTACCATTTGAATAAACAATTTTAGAAACATTCGGGAATTTGCCTATTTCCTTCAACAAGTAATTGTTATCAAGTTCTATAGCCCAAATATCACGGGTCTTCTTATCATAGTAAAACAATTTTGTCCCGTCATCAGATAAGGTAAGCTTTTCACACATTCCGGTAATTTTTATTTGTTTGGAAAGTGTCATTGTTTCAAGATTTACGATATAAATACTTGAATCAACAGAACTTGAGACATAAGCTATATTTTTTGTTTTATCAATAAGTATTTCGTCCGGCTGGGTCTTTATAGGAATTTGCTTTATAATTTGATCATCCGCCAGTGAAATAACATCTATTGAAGTTTTGTCATAAGCAGTTACGAGTAAAAACTGATCGTTATAAGCTTTCATAGATATAGGAACATTAGTTTGTGCAAGAGAATATTCAGGAGTTTTCGCACCCAAATTAAGCACCTGAATATTTTTTGAGTAAGGTGATGAAACATAAAAACTCTTATTCTTTAAAGGAGGAATTTGAGAAAGAGTTTTTAATGTAGATCCCGAGAGCTGCGTAACAACAGGTTTTGAATTTTCAACACGAATCCCCGGATCATTCACTGTTTTTATTTCAAGAGTTCCTACAATTGCTTTCATATTTTCAGGAATAACAAGTCCGCGCGGCACAAGCATATCTTGAGGCAAAAGCCCTGTTCTGATTTCCTGTGGAGGATTTGCCATTTTAAAAATAGTCTTATTGCCTTGAGCATCAGTTAAAACTTTCAAAAGAACAAAATCATTATTTAAAATTACAACATTAGGTTTGTCAGCAAGCTTTTTCCCTGAAGGATAAGTCTGTTTAATTGCCAATGTTTCCGGAGTTAAAATTCTTGCCGGAAAAAGCGGAAGATAAATCGTGTTATCAGGTAAAATAATTACACCGTCAAATCTGAATGTAGTTTTCGGGAAATCGTTACTGATAAACTGTTGGACATTATCAGGGATTTTAGCCGCAAAAACAGGAACGGCAAACATAAACATCACTGATGCCGTAAAAAATAACCTGAATGTACTGCTTTTAATCCCTTTAAGCCCCATTACCGGAATACTCCCTTAACCTTATCCATCATTGATGACTGTTGAGCAGGCTTTTTATTATTTTGAATTTCATAAAGCCTTCTGTATAAATTTCGTTCTTCATCAGAAAGCTTTGTCGGCGTTTTAACCGCAACAATCACAATATGATCTCCCCGTTGAGAAGGCCTTGCAATAAAAGGAACTCCTGCACCTTTTATCTTGATAGAATTCCCGCTTTGCACCCCTGCCTGGACAGTAATTTTTTGTTCGCCGTCAAGAGTCTTTACAATAACCTCATCTCCCAAAGCAGCCTGTGCAGGAGATATATCAAGTCGTGAATAAACGTCGTTGCCTTCACGTTTAAAATAATCGGAAGATTTTACATGTAAAACTACATACAAATCACCTGCCGGTCCGCCGTTTGTTCCGGCATCACCTTCATGGGAAACACGAATTTTTGACATATTGTCAACGCCCGCAGGGATTTTTATATTTAGTTTCTTTTCTTTTTGAACTTTCCCTTGGCCTCTGCATGCCTTACATGGATTCGTAATTTTTTTACCGGCACCATGGCAATCAGGGCACGTAACAATTTGTGCAATAGAACCAAGAGGCGTCCTCATAACCTGCTTTACCTGACCGGAACCATGACATGTCGGACAGGTTACCGGCTGAGAGCCTTTTTCGGCTCCGGTGCCGTTACATGACGGACAAAGCTCCAAATGATCAAATTTTATTTCCTTTTCACAGCCAAAAACTGCCTGTTCAAAGTCTATTTCAATATCAAGTCTTAAATCGTCTCCCTCCACAGGAGCGTTTGGATCAGGTCTCCCGCCAAAGCCAAAACCGCCCATTCCGCCGAAAAATGAATTAAATATATCATTCAAATCTCCGAAACCGCCCGCAAAAGGACCACCGGTATCAAAGCCCGCATTCTTAAGCCCGTCTTCGCCATACCTGTCATAAGTAGCACGCTTGTTATCATCCATTAAGGTTTCATAAGCTTTCCCGAGCTCTTTAAATTTCTCCTCAGCATCAGGAGCTTTATTTACATCGGGGTGTAAAGTTCTTGCCTTCTTTCTAAAGGCCGATTTTATCTCGTCCTTGCCTGCGTCTTTAGAGACACCGAGTATTTCATAGTAATCAGTCATTTAAGTAAATTCTTCCCTATTCTGTATCTTTTCTTTTATTTTATCATGTAAATCCAAACGGGCAAAAATTATTATCCCTCAGATGTCGCTACATTAACAAGGGCAGGTCTTAAAACCTTGTCTCCCATTTTATATCCTTTTTGTAATTCATTAATTATTGTATGCTCAGGGTGTTCTGAAGTCGGAGTCTGCATAACCGCATCATGGAAATTCGGATCAAATTCTTTGCCCTCAGTTTCAATAACTTCAAGCCCGAGTTTTGCAAGAGCATCAAACACTTGTTTATGAACCAAATCAAAACTCTCTTTCACTTTTGCACAATCTTCAACATTTTCAAGAGCTTTTTTGCCACGTTCAAAATTATCAAGAACTTCAATCATCTTTTTAAGTGCATTTTCTGTACCGAATTTCAAAAGTTCTTCTCTTTCCTGTGCCTGTCTTTTGCGGTAGTTATCAAAATCAGCGGCAAGACGCAGATATTGTTGGTTTAAAGTATCATATTTCTGCTGCAAATCAGCAAGTTCTGAATTTGTTTTATCAGATGTATTTTCCTTATTTTCAGCAGATTGTTCGGTTTCTTCTTTAATATCTTCATCCAAATTCTCGGAATTTTTAAAAGGATTATTGTTATGATGTTTATGTGCCATTTCTCTACCTCTTAATTTTCAATATAAATATATTATATTTTATCAATATTAATTAACAACAAAAATTTATTATTTTTTAATAATTAAGATAAATGTTTACTAGTGGTTAAATCCGAATATCCTTTCAAGAGTGCACCAAGATATATTGAACCGTTATGAACATACTGCGGGTTATGCAAAACTTCAGATACCCCTTCAACAGTTTCAAGGAGCAATTCTTCTTCCTGTTCCGTTAATTCATTACCTTCTCGCGCAAAACAATCTGCAAAACTTTCTGTAACTCCTGAACCTTTTAAAATATCAAGTTCTCCGGACATCCCCGAAACATAGTCATCCAAGTCCTCATTATAAATTAATCCTTTATATGTTTCCCAAGAGAAGTAATGCTCCGGATCAGTTTTAAAATCCTTTCCTTTAAATTTCGAGACTCTGTCAACAAGACTTTTCATAAAATTGATAATCGGTTTTGTCTGTTCAGATGCCGGGATTGACTGTCCGTTTAAACGCGGAATAAATGTCATATCAGAACGATTATAAGAAACAGAAGTCAATTCTATATTTACGAATTTGTTATTAAAGTCATTTTCAAGCATCGGAAATTTTTTCACAAGTTTACGAAACTCTGACAAATCTTTATTTTCATTATCATCAGTAAGTTCCATATTCATTATGTTACGCGATACTTGTATCCCCGGAACATCAGATGATATTTTCGCAAAACCAACATTTTTGATACCGGTAAAACTAACAGGGGTTATTCTCATATATTATTTTTATCTCCTTATATTGACAAAATTATTAAAACCCGAAAAAATATTTTTAAACACTTTCAGCCAAAACTGAATTATTTTCTTTACATAATTTAACTTATTTACATCATTCAAATCTGATTGTATTATTATAAAAGAAAAAGTGAACAATTAAGTTTAAAAGGTAAGAAAATTGACTCAAAAATATTATATAAAGGGCGGTACCCCGTTACGAGGTGAGGTTAGTATTGGCGGAGCTAAAAATTCTGTATTGAAATTAATGGCTGCTGCATTATTAACAAAAGGCGAAACTAAAATTTATAATGTTCCTGATTTGACTGATGTTGAAATTATGCTCAACGTAATAAAAGAACTGGGAGCAAAAACAACTTATGATAAACAGGAAAAATCAGTAACTATTGATGCAACAGACTTAACAAGTATTACGGCAAAATACGAACTTGTAAGCAAAATGAGAGCATCTTTTATTGTATTGGGAGCACTTGTATCAAGATGCCGTGAAGCAATTGTTGCTCTTCCCGGAGGCTGTGCTATAGGAGAAAGACGTGTTGATTTCCATATCAAAGGTCTTGAAGCTTTAGGGGCTAAAATTAAAATTGAAAATGGTTATGTTCATGCAAAAGCCCCAAAACTTACAGGTACAGATATTTATCTTGACATACCTTCAGTAGGTGCTACAGAAAATCTTATGCTTGCATCTATTCTTGCAGACGGTTCTACGAGAATTCAAAATGCGGCTCAAGAACCTGAAATCGTTGATTTAGCAAACTTTTTAAATTCAATGGGAGCTGATGTTAACGGTGCTGGTACATCAGAAATTGTTATTAACGGTGTAAAACAGGACAATCTCCACCCGATTGAATATACAACAATTCCGGATAGAATTGAGGCAGGAACATTTATGTCTGCAATTATTGCAACAAAAGGGAAAGCAATTATTAAAAATGTGTTCCCCGCTCATTTGACATTCTTTACTGATAAACTTCTTAAAATGGGGGCAAATATCAAGCTTATTGAGCCAAATTCACTGGAAGTTTCATGCAAAAACAGACTTAATTCAATAAATTTTGTAACCCAGCCTTATCCGGGATTTCCAACAGACTTGCAGTCAATGGCAATGACCCTTTTAACAACTGCTAACGGCGTTGGAATTATTACGGAAAGTTTGTATGAAAACAGCTTTATGCAGGTTCCCGAACTCAGAAGAATGGGGGCTGACATTCATCAGGACAGAAATCATGCAATCATAAAAGGGGTGAAAAAACTTACAGGAGCAACTCTTGCGGCAAGTGATTTACGCGCGGGAGCTTCACTTGTTGTTGCGGCTCTTATGGCGGAAGGAAATTCCACTATCGAAAACCTACATCATATAGATAGAGGATACGAAAATTTTGAAAATAAGCTAAGATTATTAGGAGGTAAAATAGAAAGAAGAGATGAAGAAATAATTTCTTCTCCTGTTGAACCGAAAGTCAATATAACGGAGGGCTTATTATAATGGCACCTGCATATAAACGCTGGTACGATCATGATCCATTGTTACTTGAAGTCATTGAGCTTTTAAGAAATTATCAGACAGAACTAAGAGCTCAGGCTGAAATTTTTCTGCAAAAAATTGAAGAAAAAGTTTCAAAAGAGACAATTGATAAATTTTATGCAATGGTCAAGCCGGTAAATGCAAATAACCGCTGGTACGATAAAGACCCTGTAATTTCTAAAACCGTTGAAATTTTAAGGTTTGTGCCGCCGGAAGCCCAGAAAATTTGTGCCCAGAACTTTATAAGAACACTTAAAGAGATGGGGATTGAATACGAAAGTCCTAATAAAACAGATGTTAAATAAAAAAGCTCTTTTAAAAGAGCTTTTTTATTTTATGCTAAAATTAAAATATGTTCAAAATTAACGCTCCTGAAAATAACGAAAATTATGCCTTGTTTGAAAGATATCTTGCAAGGTCATTCTCTTTTGCAATTACGGGGCTTACAACTCTTTTAAGACTTTTACTTATAACAAAAATAAAAAAAATTACAGATAAAAAAATTCTGGTTATCACATCGACAGAACAAAATGCCCTAAAATATCAAAATGATTTGTTAAAAGCATTCGGAGAAAAATCGGAGCTTATACCTTTTCAAAACATTTCTATGTATGAAGCTGTGGCCCCTAACAGGTATGATTACGCAGAGCAGGTCAGAATTTTAACTGAAAAACCAAACATTGTTATTGCCCCTGTAAAAACACTTCTGGAAAAATTTCCGTCCGAAGAATTCTATAAAAATAATTCAATTAAAATAAATATCGGAGACGAAATTGATACCAAAGATATTGCACAAAAGTTTCTTGATTTAGGCTACAAACGCGCGACAATGGTCTCTGACATCGGCGAATTTAGCATTAGAGGAGATATTATAGACTTTTATTCTCTTGATAAACACCCGACACGAATAGAACTATGGGGAGACGAAATTGTTGATATAAGACATTTTAATAACGAAACCCAAAAATCTATCCAAAAACTCAAATCTGCAAAAATCCTGCCTATGTATAAATTTACAATCGCAAAAGGGATTCCGTCTGAAATCAAACCTGAGGATGAAGACGGCTATTATGAAGGGATTGAAGTTTATCAGAATTATTTTAATGATAATTTCAAAAGCATTCTTGACTATTTTAACGACTATATAATTGTTTTCGATGAAACGTCCGAAATATATGCAAAATATGAATTTACTGATAAAAATTATGAAGAACAACTCCAGGAAAATTTAAAACTCGGTTTAAATCTTGATTTGAAAGGACGAAACCACATACCTTTTGAAGATTTCATACAAAAAACAGCAGGTTTTGTAAAAATCGGCTTGAACAATTTCCTTGACAGTGAAACTGATGAAATCATTGAATTTAACACACAAACAGTACAGAATTTCGGTGCAAAACTTGATGATATCGCAAATTACATAACTTCAAAACAGGATTATAGAATAATTATCGCGACTGATTATCCCGAACGTGTAAAAGAAATCCTTGCAGAACGCAATATATTTGATGTCGAATATAATGAAAGTATTTCATCACATGGCAGTGTTTTAGAAGATTTTAAAACGATAATTCTTACTGACAGAGAACTTTTTAACAAACGTACAAAAGAAATTACGGCGACAAAACGTTCCTATTATAAAGAAAAACCTGAATATATTGAAAATATCAACGATATAAAAGAGGGCGAATACGTTGTCCACAGCATTCATGGGGTTGGTATTTATAAAGGACTTTCACAACAGGAAATTGACGGGCAATTAAAGGACTATTTGACAATAGAATATGCCAACAAAGACAGACTTCATATTCCTGCAGAACAAATTAACCTTCTTGTGAGATACAGAGGCTCAGGTGCTTTAAAACCGAAGCTTTCCAGAATGGGCGGCAAAGACTGGGAAAATACGAAAACCAGAGTAAAAAAAGAAGTCGAACAGGTTGCTTATGATTTATTAAGACTCTACGCAAAACGGAAAATGCAAAAGGGCATTCAATTCCTTCCCGACACAACCTGGCAGGTTGAGATGGAAGAAGCTTTTGAATACACAGAAACACCTGACCAGATGAAAGCTATAAACGATGTAAAAGCCGATATGGAAAGTGAACAGCCGATGGACAGACTAATCTGCGGAGATGTCGGATTTGGTAAAACAGAAGTTGCGATGCGCGGGATATTTAAGGCCGTAACCTCAGGCAAACAGGTTGCCGTAGTTGTTCCGACAACAATTTTAGCCTTCCAGCACTATCAGACAATGAGCGACAGATTTAAACCATTCGGGGTAAATGTGGAACTTTTGTCTCGTTTTCGTTCACCAAAAGAACAAAAAGAAACAATAAAGCATCTTGCAACAGGAGAATGTGATGTTGTTGTAGGAACTCACAGACTGTTACAGGAAGGTATTATTTTCAAAGATTTAGGACTTCTTGTAATAGATGAAGAACACCGCTTTGGAGTCAGACATAAAGAAAAATTAAAACAATTCCGTGAAAATATTGATATTATAACAATGTCTGCAACACCTATCCCGAGAACACTTTATATGTCTTTATCCGGAATAAAAGATATGTCAATAATCAATACTCCGCCTAAAAACCGTCTTCCCATAAAAACATACGTCGGAGAATGGAATGAAAATATGGTTAAAAATGCCATTGTACACGAACTAGACAGGGAAGGACAGGTATTTTATCTCTATAACCGTGTTGAAACAATTGACGAATTTCGTATGCAGCTTCAAAAACTTGTTCCTAATGCACGTATCGCAATAGGACACGGTCAGATGGACGAAAAAACACTGGAGAAAGTAATAATTGATTTTGCAAACCATGAATATGACGTACTTCTTGCAACAACAATTATTGAAAACGGCATTGACATCCCTAATGCAAATACAATGATTATTCATAATGCGGACAAATTCGGTCTTGCACAGTTATACCAGCTAAGAGGACGTGTCGGACGCTCGCAAAGACAGGCTTACTGCTATTGTATGTATACAAAATCAAAAGAAATTACATCGGATGCCGTCCAAAGACTGAAAGCGATAAAAGAATTTACAACTCTTGGCAGCGGCTATCAAATTGCCATGCGCGATGTGGAAATCCGCGGAGTAGGAAATATTCTCGGCACAAAACAGCACGGACACATGGTAAATGTCGGCTTTGATACATACTGCCAGCTTCTTGAAGAAACCGTACAGGAACTTCAGGGACAAATTGTAGAAAAAGTTGAACCGACTATTGTCGATATTAATGTAACAGCATTTATTCCTGATGAATGGGTCGGTTCTTCCGAACAAAAAATGATTGAATATAAACGTCTGGCGGATGTTAAATCTGATATTGAACTGGATTATATAACAGAAGAATGGAAAGACCGTTTTGCCAAACCGCCCGAAAGTGTTGAAAACTTAATAAAACTTATTAAAATAAGGCTTGCAGCTACTGATGTCAAAATTTCACTCATAAGAGAAACAGAAGACAACATAAGAATTTATACACCTTACACCCAGCCTGAGTGGAAGATAATTCAGAGGGCACTGCCATCCGAAATTTTAAAGCGAATAAAATTTACAATTGCTCCAAAGTCTTGCACCGAGGGAAATTCAATATTATTATTGAACAATTCTTATATGAATTTTAATGAAATATTTAACATTTTAACAGATTTGTTTTATTATATATATAAAATAAGTAACGAATTTGCTTATAATAAATAAGATAGATAAAAAAGGAGACATTATGAGAGGGAAAAACAACGGGAGTACAGCAGCCAATAATATACTATGTGGTAAAAAATTACTGGCAACACTTGCGGTTTCAGCAGTATTGTTTGCAGGATGCGGTTTGAAATCCGGTGAGGCTATCATCAAAGTTAATGATCAAACAATTACACAAGGCCAGTTTGATCAGGAATTTGACAGACAGGCAAATACAGGATTTGCCAAAGCTTTTGGTATTAATGTCAAAGATGAAAAGAACGGCTTTTTGTACCTTTTGATAAAAGAAAGAGTAATAAATGAATTAATTGTAAAAACACTTCTTGACGAAGAAATCGCTAAACGCGGAATTGAAGTTACAAGCAAAGATGTAGATGATGCAGTTAAAGAAATTATAGATAAACTTGGTTCAAAAGAACAGCTAAACGCTATCTTGAAACAACATGGCCTTTCAAATGCAGAATTTAAAAAGGATTTGAAAGAAGAAGTAAAAATGAAAAAACTTGCAAAAGTATTGGGACCTTCAACCGTTTCCGATGCTGAAGCAAAAAAATTCTATGACACTAACTTAAATAAATTTAAACATCCTGACAGAGTAAGAGCTTCACATATTCTTATTTCCGTAAATCCTCAGGAAATTACAGAAGTTGTTAAATCTGATCCGAACAACAAAAATCTGGATGAAGCAGCAGTAAAAGCAAAAGTTGCAGAGGAAATAAAAGCAAAAGAAGCTAAAGCAAAACAAATTTTAGCAGAAGCTAAAAAAGATATGACTCAATTTGCTAAACTTGCAAAAGAAAATTCTGAAGATACCGCAACAGCCTCCAAAGGCGGTGATTTAGGCTTCTTTGCCGCAAAAGAAATGGTTCCTGAATTTTCAAAAGCAGCATTTTCAATGAAACCTAATACCATTTCAGATAAACCGATTAAAACACAATTCGGCTATCATATCATAATGGTAACGGATAGAGCTGCTGCAAGCACAGAACCGTTTGAAAAGGTAAAAGGCAATATTAAAGCTTATCTTGAAAATCAAAAACAAATTGAACTTATTGATAATTTGACGGAATCATTGAAGAAAAATGCAAAAATTGAATACGTAAATCCTGATTATGATCCTGCAAATGTTCAAAAAGGCGTTCAAGAGTCAATAAAAAACAGTGCTGAAACAG
>CALUVX010000082.1 GCA_944324295.1 Candidatus Gastranaerophilales bacterium | reverse complement strand
GAATTTACAAAATCTTCGTCAAAAAGACCCGCAAGATTATACACTTTCGAAAATATCAAATTGAATTCAAAAAGAGCCCACTTTATTTCTAAGAAAAAGGAGAAAAAATAAAAATGTTATTAAATTTAGTCTGGGCTGTACAAATAATTTCAGCTTTATTATTAATAGTTTTGATTTTATTGCATTCCCCTAAAGGTGATGGTATTGCAGGAATAGGCGGAGCATCTCATGTTTTTGCTTCTCAAAAGAGTGCAGAAAAGGGTTTAAATAAATTGACTGGAATAGTGTCTGCAATATTTTTAATTTGTACATTTCTTTTGGGATTTGGAATAATTAAATAGTGAAGGAGTGAATGGTGAAGAGTGAAGAATGCTTTTCACGAAATAAGCTGTTTTGGGGTGAAGATAATCAAAATCTTCTATCATTAAAACATGTTGCAATTTTCGGTCTTGGCGGTGTCGGAGGTTTTTGTGCGGAGGCTCTTGCAAGAGCTGGCATAGGAGAATTAACAATAATTGACTTTGATACTGTATCTGTTTCTAATATAAACAGGCAGCTTGTTGCCTTATATTCTACTGTCGGAGAAAGTAAGGCAGAACTTTTTAGAAGAAGGTTAAAAGACATAAATCCTAATATAAAATTGAATGTTGTTGAGGATTTTTATACAGGAAATTTGGATTTGTCTAATATTGATTATGTTGCCGATGCAATTGATACAATGCGTTCAAAAATTGAGCTTTTGGAAAATTGTGTAAAAAATAATATTTCTGTAATAAGTTCAATGGGGGCTGGCAACAGAATTGACCCTACAAAACTTTATATATCTGATATTTCTGAAATTGAAAATAAAAATGCACCGTTTGTTTCAAATATAATTTATCAGCTTAAGAAGCGTGGTATTGAAAATGGTATTGCTGTAGTTGCAAGCAGGGAAAAGCCTTTTGTCCAAGAGAAAAAATCTTCAACAGAGGTAATTACTACAAAAAGCGGTGAAAATATTGAGTTTACAAAAATTACACCATCATCAACTCCGTTTGTCGCAAGTTGTGCCGGAATTTTTATGGCATCATACATTGTGCGGAGTTTTTTAAAGGAGTATAAATCATGAACATACTTGTAACAGGAGCTTCTAAAGGAATTGGTAATGCAATAGCAAAAGAACTTCAAAATACCGGAGAGGTTTTTGTAACAGGACGAAATGAACAGGCTCTTACGGCATGCAATGCTAAAGGTTTTTGTGTCTGTGATCTTTCAAAAGATATAAATAATCTTGCAAAGTTTATTGAGGATAAGAATATTGATGTTCTTATAAACAATGCAGGGGAATATATTTATGCGGGGTTGGAAACTATGAATATTGTTGATATTCAAAGACTTTACCAGACTAATTTAATTGCTCCTGCATATCTTATATCAAAAGCAATTCCCTATATGAAGGGGCAGAAATGGGGAAGAATTATAAATATCGGTTCAATATCGGGTGTTATGGGAGAGGCCTATGCTAGTATTTATTCATCATCAAAGGCAGGTTTAATAGGTTTAACAAAGGCGCTGGCTCTTGAGCTTGCAGAATATAATATAACGGTTAATACAATAAATCCCGGTTGGGTTGAAACGGAATTAGGTATGAATTCTATTAAGGACAGTGAGTTTTCTAAAGATGAAATTCTTGAAACAATTCCTCAGAAACGTTTTGTAAGACCTGAAGAAGTAGCAAAGCTTTGTAAGTATTTGATTTCTGAAGATGCTAAGGGAATTACCGGGCAGTCAATAAATCTTTGTGCAGGATTGAGTGTAGGGATATAATGAATAAAGATTTGGTAAAATATATAGAAACTAGGATTATTCCTAAATATACAGAATTTGATAAAGGGCATGATATTGAGCATGTCAAAACTGTTATTGAGGAAAGTTTAAGGCTTGCTGAAAAATGCGGCGAAAATCTTGACTATGCTTATGTTATAGCTGCATATCATGATTTGGGTTTATGTGAGGGTCGAGAACAGCATCATATTGTTTCGGGAAAAATTCTTGAAGCTGATATTCAATTGAGACAATGGTTTTCGCTGGAAGAAATAAAGATTATGAAAGAAGCTGTAGAAGATCATAGGGCATCTTCTAAAAATCCGCCCAGAAGTATTTACGGGAAAATAGTTGCCGAGGCTGACAGGGATATTATACCTTTGAAAATTATCAAACGAACTATTCAGTATTCAATAAAAAATACACCTTCATCTGATAAAGAAATTCACTGGAAGCATCTCATTGCACACATGGCTGAAAAATATGCCGAAGGCGGTTATATGAAATTATGGTTTGATAATTCGAAAAACGCGGAACGCTTAAACGAATTACGTAAGATAATTGCGGATAAAAAACAACTTCGTAACATTTTTGAAGATTTATATTCTAAAGAACTTTTTGAACAATGTCCTGTGCGGTAATTTTTAAACATTCAAGGTTTTCGCAGGTTGTTTGTCTGTGTTCCCATAAACATGGTTTTATCGGACAATTATCATTGGCTTTAATTGGGATAACATTTTCAGATTGAGGAATTAATTTTTTATCATTCGTTGGGCCGAAAATTACATAGGTTTTAGTCCCCATGGCAACAGCAACATGTAAGGGTGCTGAATCAGAACAGATAAATTTCTCAGCTTTTCCTATTAGAACGGCCAGATCTTTCAGACTTTTTGTTTTGCCGTAATAGTCTGTGAAGAGTGAAGAGTGAAGAGTGATGCGTGAAAGAATTGTTTCTATTACTTCTTTATCATCAGGCCCACCGGCCAGCATTACGTGTTTGCCATTTTCAATAAGTAAATCAACCGTTTGTGCCCAGATATCAGCAGAAATTGTTTTTATCATACCTTTTTGCACACTCATTTTGCTTACTCCCGGATGAATTAAAACTGAATTTGGAATTTTTTCCTGTTTTTCAACATTAATTTCAGGGAGATATGTTTTGTGATTTGTTACAGGGGTTATAAGGTCATGATACATTGCACAGGCGTACTGATCTTTGTTTAAAGGAACTGCTTCGGTAAGCAAAATTTCACTTAGCTTCCCTGTGTTATACCCGTATCTCTTTTTAATTCCTGTTAGTGTCAAAAGGATACTGATTAATTTGTTTCCGCCTGAAGAGAAAACCATATCAAATCGGCCTTTTCTGGCAAGATATACAAGTTTTAAAAGTTCGGTGTATTTATTTTTCCCTTTAACATCAATAAGAAATAAATCATCAATTATATTTGTTAAATCTTTTACACTCTTGCTTCTCGGCTCAAGTGCAAGAGTAATTTTTGAGTTTGGAAATTCTTTTTTTAAAGATATTAATGCCGGCAGAAAAAATATTTCATCACCTATTCCGCCGAAGTTGATTGCTAAAATATTCATAAAATAATTATACAAAAAAAAAATGTGGCCATTGCGAACTTGTTTCGGAATCTGTTTTATATTAATATTAACTTATGGTAAACAAAGTTACAACAGCAACTGTTATAGGCCTAAATGCTTACGGAGTTTCCGTTGAGACAGATGTCTTAAACGGGCTTCCGGGTTTTGCAATAGTCGGACTACCTGATGCGGCAATCAATGAAGCAAGGGACAGGGTTCGTTCCGCGATAAAAAATTCCGGTTTTACGTTTCCTGCCAAAAAGGTTGTTATAAATCTTGCGCCTGCTGATTTGAAAAAAGAAGGATCAAATTTTGATCTTCCAATAGCAATTGGTCTTCTTGTAGAAGAGGGTGTATTGGAAGAAGATAAGATAAAAGATTATGCTTTTATCGGGGAACTTTCGCTTGACGGAAGTTTGCGCGGGGTAACAGGTGTGTTGCCTTTGATTTTAGGTTTGAAAGATTCCGGGATAAAAAATATTTTTGTTCCGAAGGTTAATGCTGTTGAGGCAGCACTTGCAGGCGGAGTGAATATTTTTGGTGCTGATTGTTTAGCTGATGTCGTTAATCATTTTGCAGAAACTCAAATAAAGCCGACGGTTATTGATATTAATAAATATTTAGTTGAGAGTGCTAAACAGGAATACATATATGATTTTAAAGATGTGAAAGGTCAGCAAAAAGCAAAGCGGGCATTGGAAATTGCAGCTGCCGGCGGGCATAATATGTTAATGACCGGATCTCCTGGCTCCGGTAAAACCCTTATGGCAAAATGCTTTGCATCAATTTTACCGCCTTTGGAACTTTCAGAGGCTCTTGAACTAACAAAAATTTACAGTATCTGCGGACTTTTGTCGGCAGATGAACCTTTAATGACTAAACGTCCGTTCAGGGCTGTGCATCATACGGCATCAGCAAACGGCATAATAGGAGGAGGTTCAAGTCCTAAGCCGGGTGAAATAACTCTTGCACACAGAGGAGTTTTATTTTTAGATGAAATGGTGGAATTTCCGAGAAATGTATTGGAAGTTTTACGCCAGCCGCTTGAAGACGGTGAGATTGTAATATCTAGGGCAAAGCATTCAATTAAATATCCTGCAAAATTTATGCTTCTGGGAGCAATGAATCCATGTCCGTGCGGTTATCTCGGAGATAAAGAAAAACAATGCACATGTTCTGAATTTCAAATAAGCAGGTATCAGGCCAGATTATCAGGTCCGCTTTTAGATAGAATTGATTTACGGGTTGAAGTTCCTAGACTTACGGCAGATGAACTTTTGAATACTCAGTCGTCAAACGAAACTTCTGCAGATATCAGGGAAAGAGTAATAAAAGCAAGAAAAATTCAAACTGAAAGATACGAAAATGATGGTATTTTGACAAATTCCGAATTGACATCAAAACTTATTAAAAAGTATTGCCAAATAGATAAACAAAGTGCGGAGATGCTAAAACTCGCTGCAGTAAAATACCAGTTGTCAGGCAGACGCTATGATAGAATATTGAAACTTGCACGTACAATTGCTGATTTGGAAGCTTCAGAAAATATTCAGCAGACTCATCTTATGCAGGCTTTACAGTATAGAATGTAAAGCCTAAATGTTTTCAACAGTGTATATTGGAGTTAAGAGATAACAATTTTGATAAATTTTAAAATCTGAGCGGATAATCTTTTGGAATTTTCCAGCCATTCATTTGAATTAATGCAGTGCAGTAAGCTCTTGTATTGCTGACTTCCTGTCTACAGCCAATTGAACTGTTGTTTCTTAGCATTTCTTCTGTGCCATCCCAATGTACTTTATAAGGTTCAACCCCTTTATTATAGTGGTATTTATAATCCGCAGAAGAATTCTTTGAAGGGTTAAAATAAAAAGCAAATGTTTTAGTTCCGCTATATTTTTGATTTCCTCTTATTTCTGCATTACTTTCTTCTTCTACAATAGAGTAATCTTTGGCTTCAGGGTAAAATGCTATTCCGACATTTCTGAATGTTGCAAGACTTCCATCTGGAAAATATACAATTATTACTCCGCCTTCATATTCTATTTTCGTTGCAATAATATATGGTGCAAAATACTTGTTGAAGTATTCTTTGTTTGGGACTAGTATATTATTGCCATTATCATCTTTTTCGTATGAATCTTCCCATATTTCCCATCCTGCTTTGTCGCCGTAATCAACTTCCGCTTGTGTAACTGCCTGATTTATTGTGCTGTAAAATTTAGCAAGCCTTGTTTCAACAACAGTTTTTTTATGATTGGCAATCAGTGCGGGCATAGTCATAGCTGCGACTATACCAATAATACCTAACGTTATCAAAACTTCTGCCAATGTAAATGCAATTTTACGTTGATTCCTCGTCAGGGCTACATTCCTAGTCCATTCTTCTATGGTAAAGGCATACTTTCTGAAAGATAAGAGATTAGATGGGAAGCAATTTGCTGTAAATCTAAGTAAATCCCCGTAAATCTTTGAACTATCTACATCCTGTCGGGGGGGGGGCAACTCAAAGCATCTCTGTTAAACATTTTTCATCCTCCTATATTTTATGTTTTTATTATTTACGATTTTGGGCAGTTTGTCAATATTAACCGGTTAAATTGAAAAATCCCGCAATAAGTCCTACAAGAGCAGAAACCCCAAGATAAAAAAGAGGATCACGTTTTTCAGTTATGCTTGCAATAAATAAACCGACAAGTAATATCATTCCGAAAATATTTATACTGTTAATAAACATGTCAACACCTACAGCCGCCAAAAGTCCGCATCCTGCTGGTTTTAAAGTATAAATTACTGATTGAACGTATTTATTATGCCTGAATTGTTCTAAAAGTTTTGATATT
>CALUVX010000081.1 GCA_944324295.1 Candidatus Gastranaerophilales bacterium | reverse complement strand
ACAAAAAGAGTAGCAAAAGACCAATTTGAGTAATTACAGTCAATTTAAAAAATACCGCTAATATTCAAACATACTGCCTAATTGAGGCTATTATTCTACAACTCAAATGTCTCATTAAACCTTATTTTACATCTAATATTCATTTTGTTGACAGAATCGGATATTCAAAACTGCGAAAGAAAAATCGTATTGATTTCTGGCATGATGTTCCTAATATTTTAAAAGCGGATGAATTTTATTCTGAGGGTATAAAAACATGTAGCGGAGGAGGGCTTGTAAATCCATCAAAAGAAGCTGAGGGATTTCATCTTTGGGATGATAAAATTAATCAGAAAAATTTTACTCAAATAGTAAATTCTTTGTTTGAATTTGTAAAAGAACCACAACGAGCTTTACTTATTGGTAGTAAAAAAATTGATGGCAGTCCATACTCCGTAAAACAATTTCAGAAATTTAAGAAAATATTTCATGAACGTGTAAAATATCTTTCTTTTTTTGAACAACACAGATATGAAAATTCGCAGACACATTATCATTACTCTGTTGATAATGATACTTGGACGTTATTTTCAGAATATGCAAAATCTGAAAACGGCAGATATATTCAAGTGAAGGATTTGAAAAAACTGAAAGAATGTTTTCATAATATTTCAATAGCAAAAGGGGATAGGCTGTTTATTGGTGAAAATGAGATAACTGTAAAAGATGCCCCTGAATTGTTTCAATAAAAATTTGTTTATGATATATTGAATTTATGATTTATCCGGGGCGTTAGCGCAGTTGGTAGCGCACGACACTGGCAGTGTCGGGGTCAGGGGTTCGAATCCCCTACGCTCCATTTATTATTTATATATTTGATTGAAATAAAAATTAATATTTTGTTTAATTTATTTTTTTTTGGTATTTATAATGAATGAGTTAATACATTTTATAGCTATATAAATAGCAAGGAGTAAGTATACTTATGAAAATTAATCAATTTACCTCGTCAAATTTGACTGCTACAACAAAACAACCTGCTTTCAATGGTAGGATTATTACAAAGGGACCATGGACTAAAACATTAAAAGATGCTTTTTTGAACTCTAAAGGGATAAATGATTTAGCGTCTGGTGAGAAAGATGTTATTGGCAGATTGAAATATAAGAGTGCACCTATGGATGATTATAATCACATGTGGGGTGAAACTGTTTTTAAATTAAGTTTGGAGATGAAAAGCCAAAAACCTTCTTTAAAAGAAAGAATAAAGAGTTTATTAGGTTTATCAAGAAAAGTTGTTAATGAATATTATCATTCTGAAAAGAGCTTAGCAGAAAGAATTGGTAATATGTCTAAAGAATTTATTGAACATCGTATGTCTCGTAATTTAAAATAAGCAATTGGTTTTTAATAAGTTAATAAGCTTTTTCGCTTTATTTAAGTGGAAAAGCTTATAATTTTAAAACAGACTGAGCTGCTCGGAGTTATCTTTTTCTTTGTATTCTTTTTCAAACTTGCTTAATTTCAGCAGGTTGTCTTGAATTGTCATTAAAAATGGTGAAATTGGGAGATTTTTAACTGTTCCAAGCCAAAATCTTTTTTCTGAATGTGATAAAAACAGGCGTTCTTTGGCTCTTGTCATGCCGACGTATAGAAGTCTGCGTTCTTCTTCAATTTCTTTTTCTTCTTTGGCGCGATAGAGCGGGAGTATTCCGTTTTCAAGTCCTGCAATGAATACGCATTTGAATTCAAGTCCCTTTGATGCATGGAGTGTCATAAGCGTAATTCTATCAGCACGTTTGTCCAGTGTATCTGCTTCTGTGAGTAGCGACACTTCATGTATAAATTCCTGTTTATTTGCTGTATTTTCGGCAATATTCAGCAAATATTTCAGAATGTAATTATCTATTTCCGTATTGCTGTTTTTTATCTGTTCGTAAACAGGCGAATCGTCATTCAAACTGTTTAAGAGTTCCATAACTGATTTTTGTTCGCATAGAAGGTCATTTGAAAGTTTCACAAACGGCATACCTGTTCTTTTTAGCGCTTCAATAATCGGCGGGAGCTGAGAAGATGTTCTGTAAAGAATTGCGAAATCCGAAAAAGAATAATCCGTATCATCTCCTGCGCTTCTTTGTGAATCTATTGAAAAGAAGCTGTGTCCGCCTATAAGGTTTTCTATTGTACTTGCAATAAATTCCGCTTCTGCTTTGTCTGTAGGAGCTTTGTGAATTGTAATTTTCTCATGCGGACTGTCAAAGACAGACGTGATGTTAAAGCAGTTAATCATCTGGTTTGATGCATCAACAATGCTGTTTGTAGAGCGGTAATTGTTTTTGAGGTTAACAATTTGTGTATTTGGATAATCCTCTTTGAAATTATTAAAAAATTTTGCATCACCGCCTCTAAAACCGTAAATAGCTTGATTGGGATCGCCTATTACAAAGATATTGCCGTTTTCCGGTACAAGAAGGCGTATTAATTTATACTGGTTCTCGTCAATATCTTGATATTCGTCAACCGATACGTATTTAAAACGTTCGCGGTAACTTGTAAGCAGTTCTTGATTATCCTCAAATAATTTTACTGTCAGAGTTATTAAGTCATTAAAGCTGAGAGTGTTTTCAAGGAGTTTTTCATCTTTACACAGAGCTTTTTCCTGCTCGGACATTACGGTAAAATCTTTAGCCAGTCCTGCCTTTTCATAATTTTCTTTTAGAATTGAAAAACAGAGCGAGTGAAAAGTGTGAATATTAAGAGAATTTGCCCCATTTTGTAAAAGTTTATTCAGTCTTTCGCGCATTTCTTCCGAGGCTCTGCGGGTAAAGGTTATTGCAAGACAGTTTTCCGGCTTAATATTTTTTTCATTGATAAGGTATGCAATGCGTCTTGTTAAAACTGTTGTCTTTCCGGAACCGGGACCTGCAACGATTAAAAGTTGATTATTTTTATTTTGTACGGCATTTTGCTGGTATTCATCCAGACCTGATTTTTTTTGCGGTAAAATAGTTTGTTCTTCTTGCTTTACAGCCGGTATAGGCATTAAAACCTGTTGTTTTACAGGTGTTTCTTTTGGCAAATCAATTGCAAGTTTAAGGTTTATGGAATTTTTTTTTACAAGCTCGTTTTCTTCAAATAATCTTATAACTCCGTATTCCCCGTCAAAACCTGCGTGTTTTATAACTTTACCCTGTCTGAGACGTGAAACGGCTTCTCCAAGGAGGGTTGAAGATTTAGAAATATCGTCAACAGGAACATCCTGTAATATTGCAAGTTCAGAGCCGAATGTATTAATCAGTCTTTCGTATTCGTATGTAACTGATTTGCTTGACGAACCTACCCCTTTAATTTCTGCAATTATTTCCTGAAGAGGTACAAGGCTGAAAACCTTTCCTGCCGTTTGGGGCGGTGTTATAATTTCTTGTCTGTCAGAAAGTTCATTTACACGGTACAAAACACCTATTGTCATAGGTTTTCCGCATACAGGACAAATCCCGTTATGTTTTTTTGTTTCTTCAGGCGTCATACAGACATTGCATTTTCTGTGGCCGTCCTCGTGATATTTACCTTCTTCAGGAAAGAATTCAACTGTACCGGTGTACCCTTCGCCTGTTTTCAGCGCATTCATAATTGAATAGTAATTCGGTTCAGTGCTAAAAACGGTTGCTTCTCTAGCAAGTTTTGATGCCGAGTGTGCATCTGAATTTGATACAAGCCTGAATTTGTCAAGTTTTGATACGTGCCAGTTCATTTCAGGATCTGATGAAAGTCCTGTTTCAACCGCAAATATATGTTCTGATAAGTCACCGTAACAATCTTCTATGGAGTCAAATCCTGATTTTGATCCCAGAACGGAAAACCATGGAGTCCAGATGTGTGCGGGTATTATGTATGAATTTTCGCCGGATTCCAGAACTGTTTCCAGTAAATCGCGAGAATCAAGTCCTAATATCGGACGTCCGTCAGATTTGATATTTCCGATTGCATCAAGCTTGTTTCTGAAATTTTCGGCTGACTGCAAATCAGGTGAAAATACAACGTGGTGGACTTTTCTTGTTTTATCCCACTTTTTGTAAATTGTTGAAATTTCAACAGTAAGTATAAATTTTACATTAGCACCGATTTCGCGTTCAATTTCAGGTTTCAGCTTAAAAGTGCCGTCATCAGATGGAACAAGCTTTTCTTTGATTTCCGCAAACCATGCAGGATGGGTAAAATCTCCGGTTCCTATAAGGCTTAAGCCTTTTTTCTTTGACCATATTGCAAGCTCTTCAAGGTTAAGACTCCTGCTTGTTGCTCTTGAATATTTTGAATGAATATGCAAATCGCAATAATACATCTCAACTCCTTACTTTCTGATTATACAATAAAATTATTTTTATTTTCAAAAATACATAACAAAATCGTATCGCAACTTTTACAATGTGGAGAGGCTCAAAAACTTATCTGTATTTTAATGTACAGTTCGTTGTCTATAGAATAAATTGTCGGTTGGGCATACTTGCCCGACAACACTAAATTACAGATGGTCGGAAGTTGCTTGATTATAAAAAATCAAATTGGACGAAATTTGACTTTATTAGAACTTAAAAAATAACGAAATTAAATAAGCAATTCTAAATACAAGAAAACTCTATTGACCAATTTGAGGATTTTACCTTGTTGAGCTGAAAGCCCAACCTACAAGCTTCAAATTTACAACCTAAGTTTTTGTGGTAAATCAGCAAACTCTGCAAAATTTTTACATTGCATCGCCTTAGTCATTAAAAAATCTTCCACAGATTCAGGATAATATTCTAGCCCTTTCCTAAAAACAGGAATTTCTGGAATATATTCAAGAACTACATGTTTATATGGGTATGAACCTACAGCATTTCCCCATGTATCTAATTCTTCTATTAACCTTGTCTCTTTTGATACTAATTTGTATTTTGATAATGCAGGAAATACAACTTCGCCCCCGTGTTCCATGTTTGAGGATACTTGCGAGCCTTTAGGTATTCTATATTCAATTAACATAGGCTCAAATTTTATATTTCCATTCCAATCAAATGGAGTTCCCATATATTGGTGTGCTCCAAACTTATGATGTGCCGCATATGCAAAACCACTGGTTGGGACAATTTCATCTCCCACTTTAGCTTTTTCTATTATATCAAAATCCGAACCTAATTGCTCTCCTATTCTTCGTTGTCTTCCTCTAAAAGCAACACTATTATATGGCTGTGGTTCCAGTCTTAGAAAAGCCCTATTACAATCAATTTTACCAAGATTATCGGATGCAATGCGTTTTTGCTTCCTTATAAGAGCTTTTTGTATGTGTTCTTGACTGGCATTAGGATGATTTTTCATAAAGAATCTCATCAACTCTTCTATAGTCTTATTTGAATTCGAAGCATTAAAATCATGATGTCCTACAACTTCAGTTCTACCTCTTTTGGCATAAGGAGCAACATGACCTACGGGATCAAACCAAGTTTCTACTTTTTTAACAAAAGTATCAGTTTTTAATTTGGACGTGTATTTCAAATCCTGCAGATTTACTTTTATAGGTCTGGTTGCAAGCAAACTTTTGCCTGTTTTTGTCCAGGCAACAATTTCTTTACCTATAGTTGTTCCGATTTTTTCTATCCCCATTAAAAATTTCCTTTATTTCCCCTGATATTTATATAAAGTATTATCTTTCTCAAAAAGTGCCTATTTGTTACAAAATGTTTTTATACAATTGAGAGTTATAACAATCTTTGTATAATATAGATATATATTGTTATTAATGAGCTATTTATGAACATATCTTTAACATCAACATTAGAAAAATTTGTACAGGATAAAGTTGCATCGGGCTTATATAATTCTGTCAGCGAAGTCATTAGAGAGGCTTTAAGAATTATGGCTTCTAAAGATAAAATATCTCAAGAAAGAATTGCGCAGTTGAATAAAGAGATTGAAGAAGGCTGGAATGATACTGTAATTTTGGATGGACATTCTGCTATGGAAAAATTGATAAAAAAATATGAATGATTTGTAACTTGAAATTACAAGTAAAGCATATAATGACATTGAAATATAATAAAACCTTAAGAATATTAAGGGTTCTAACGACTTATCAGGATATTTGTTCAATATTTTAATAGTCAAATTGATTGTTAAAAATAGTCATATAAACTGTTATTTCATATTATCCCCTTGTGGGAGAGGAGGGATTAAAAAGTGTTTTTCCCCTCCTCGAAATTTTCTTGCTGCCCCCGCATTATTGCACCTTTACCTTCTTTGGGCTTACGAAAATTTCGGTCCTCCCTCAAGGGGAGGACACTGAAGATATATAATCTTCAGAAACATCTTATTTCCAGTGAAGCGATATGTATAAAACAAGTATTATGACGGCTGAAACCACACATGAAATGCCTGTAAAAATCCAGTAAAACGAAATTCTTTTTCGCGGCTGTTTGCAGACCATAACAGAAGATTGTTTTTTTAATTTTTTTGCTGTTGTTTTACGTGGTTTTGTTGAAGTTTTTTGTTTATTTAATTTTTGCTCAGATGTTTCATTGTTCATGTTTGTTTTAGCTTCTGTATATTTTTCTGCAAGGCTTTTCTCGCTTTTTTGCCCTGTTACAAGAAGCTCTGTGTCGTAACGCAGTTTTAGAATACTTTCACTTTTTCCTCTATAATAGACACAATAGCTTATTGCAATTTCAAATGCTCTTTTAAGACATTCAAGAGCTTCCATTCCGTCTTTTTTTACGGAAGATGAGTGAACTGCATTATTGCCATGTTTTTTTAGGTAGTATAAATCATTTATAAATTCTTTTTCTTCTATTGAGCCTGTGGAGCGGTCATTTAAGGTTGCAAGCATGTCATCGAACGTATTTTCTGTAGTGCGGTTTCTACCTAAAACCTTTTTACAGACGTTTTCTCCAAACCTTCTTGTCTGGGTCATGCATTGTTCAAAATACTCATCTCTGTATAGTTTTTCGGCATCAGAAATTATCTCAAATAAATTCTTATCAACCTTTTTTAAAAAATCAAAATTTGTCGCCATATAAATAATCATACCACATCAAAATGTGAATAATTGAGCTTTATAATTCACTTACCATTTTATATATATATTTAAGTTTTTTGTCATCTAATCTTGTGGCAATATTATTTATCTGTTTTAAGATTTCATCTCTTGAAATTTCACTTTCATACTCAAAAAATTTGGTAAAATTTATGTTTAACACTTTGCTTAATCTTTCGAGTAAATCACATGAAGGAAAACTTTTTGCTGTTTCTATAAAAGAAATATGTCTGGGGGCGACATTTACAAGTTCAGCCAGTTCTTCTTGAGTTAGGCCTCTTTGTTTTCTTATTTTTTTCAAATTTTCCGCAAAAATTTTTTTTAAACTCATATAAACCTTTCTAACAATAATAGAAATAATCTGTGAATATTAACAGGAAATATAAAGTAATAAATTATTGACTTATTTAGAAATATAAAGTAAAATATATATATAAAAGATAATAAAAAGAGAGGATTTTATGATAAAATATTTCTGTTTATCTGTATTTACTCCATCATATAAATTTGTTGAATCAGGTCGATATAAATCAGCGTTTACTTTAGCCGAGATTCTTGTAACTATAGGCATAATAGGCGTGGTTGCCGCATTAACTCTGCCGTCTTTAATTTCCCATAACAGATCGGTTGAGTCAGTAAATCGTTTTAAAAAAGCATATTCTGTATTAAACCAGGCATATAAAATGGCAGAACTTGATTACGGAGAAATTGAAAATTGGGATTGGAATTTGTCTACAAAAGATTTTTTCAACAAATATTTTGTTCCATATCTTAATATTACCAAAAACTGCGAAGATAATGTTTCATCAGAATGCTGGAGTGATGATGGTGTAATATATTACCTTAACGGAAACGCACATCTTTCAATTAAAGATGGAGCCTACGCAAAAGTAAAATTATCTGACGGGACATTACTAGCTTTTCAAAATCAAAATTCCCATGCACATTTTTATATAGACACTAATGGTAAAGTCAGACCTAACATGTATGGAAAAGATATTTTTCTTTTAACATTAACAAAAGCAGCATTAAAAGAAACTAATATGCATAATATCCTGCATGCAGGCTTATGGGTTTATGGCACCGGAATAAATATTGATTTAATTCAGGATAATTGTAAATCCGGCGCAAGCGGGATGTTTTGCGGTGCATACTTATATTTTAACAGCTGGCAAATACCTAAGGATTATCCCAAATATTAATTACAAAAACGTAAATACAACAACACCATTTTACCTCAGTCATGCTGAATTTAATTCAGCAGCCCGTCAAAATTCTGAAACAAGTTCAGAACGACTTATTTAGTAAAATGGTGTTGTTTATATATATATTGATATGTAGCTACTACGCTTATTTAGATATCCTTCCCGGAACTACAACTCCGCCTTTCAAATTCTTTTTGTAGAATTCTACGTGCGGCTGCAATACGCTGTCGAGAACTTCAGGGAATGATTTGTTTTCGCTGATTTTTTCAACGATTTCCTGATAAA
>CALUVX010000080.1 GCA_944324295.1 Candidatus Gastranaerophilales bacterium | reverse complement strand
ATGCATCACCTACAGCAACACCCGTATCTCTTCCCCAGCCGCTAACAATTGAGGAAGCCCCGCCGGTTGCATAACCATCAAGTCCCCAAGATACGGGAGCGGCTCCCGACGGAAATCCAGAATAATTATACAGAGAATCCAGCCCGTAAGAAGAACCGCCATTAAATGACGATGAATATGAAGTTCCGGGGACATCCATTGACTGTGAAGCTCCAAAAACTGTTGCAAATGATGACGGAGCGAGTAAACTTGCAATATTATATAAGAAACCGCCAGTCGCCCCAAAACCTGATCCCAACCCGTTGCCGGAAACAGTTAAATCTCTTAATTGATCGTAAGTTTCCCAAAGCTGAGCTTTTGCATCTCCGCTTGCGGAACTGAATTTATTTGCGATTACCAGATAACTGTCATTTTTGTAAGCCATAAAAACCTCTTATAATTATTCAAATGTTTTGAACGTAGATTCAATATTCTTTTCAATAACCTTTTGTACAGCTTCCATTTCAGTCTGCAAAGCTTCCTGTTCTGTATCAAGCTGTCTTAAACGTAATTCAAGAGTTCTGTCCTCTTCCTGAATTTTTTCTGTTTTTGCGTTAATATCGGCAATTTTCTTTTCATAAACCTGCATATCATAATTATACTGATTCATAGCATCATTATATGCATTTTCATCGGTTATTGTTTCTGTGCTTAAAGCAAAAGTTGCAGTAGAATCTTCAAATCTGATAGACTGCGGGCGCCCTGATTCATCCATATCAACAAAAGCCCGCTGTGTTTGTTCTATTTTTGTCTCAATGTTTTCTGCATAATAAGTTGTTAGTTTATCTTGATTTACGGTTGGAGTAGTAGGATCCAAAGCAGAATTAGCAGCTGCTGTTAAATCTTCAAGACTGGCATAATATCTTCTTCCCTGATATTCCCAAGTATAAATATTATCAGAAGTTGCAAAATTTTCTGTCGGGAATTGTTCACAAATTTCTTGATAAGCCGCTTGCTGTTCAGGATCGTCAGCATCATAAGCAGTTACCTCGCAATTTCCCACATAGGTCGGAATTCCCTGCTCATCCAATACAACCTGCGGATTGGACAATTTGGATTGTACGCCTGTATAAACATCAGAATAATGATAGTGCGTAATCAGATAATTATATTCCGGATCATCTGTTAATGCAGTCATAGAACTTATTGTTTCCGCTGTAGTTCCGTCAGTATAAGAATATTGAAGAGTTGTATAATCTTGCGTACTAGGAGCTGTCGGGACTTCCAGAGCTAATAATTCATTAAACGTATTGGCACTTTGGTTTGCCAAGGCCGTACGCGCTTGGTTAATCTGCTGTCCTTCATATTCAACGTTTGTTTTTCTTGCTGTTAAACCCAAATATCTTGCCTGCGAAGCTGCCATACCCATAGTATTGCTCTCCTCTATTATAAATTACTACCATACGCTTTATTTATAATAATGTTTTTCTAAAAGTCAACATTACATATAAAAATTATACGGTACTAATCAAAAAATTTATATACAAATCACCGAAAAATCGTATTTTTAGATGAGAAAAATTACAAAATTCATATAAAAAAAGCAGTGTAAAAAACACTGCTTTGAGATTTATATTATTAAGGAGCTATTCTTCTGTATGTTCTGCTTCTTTTCCGTCAACTTTTGAAGGATCAACGGTTAAAGCAATACGTTTATCTGTCGGGTTGAATTTTAGGATATAAGTATCAATTTTGTCTCCAACCTGAAGAATACATTCTTTTTGATTTTGAAGCTCAACAACTTCTGCATGAGGTAATAAAGCTTCAACACCCGGGAACACTTCAACAAATGCGCCGAAATGCTTAATTCTTGTAATAGTACCTTCAACCTTATCGCCTTCTTTAATTTGCTTTTCAGCCTCAAGCCACGGATCAGGTTCAAGATTTTTTAAACTTAATGAAACACGTTGTTTGTCATGGTCAACAGCAATAACCTCAACATCAATTTTATCACCTACACTCAAAATATCTGTCGGGTGGTCAATCCAGCGCCAGGACAATTGAGAAAGCGGCAAAAGACCATCAATTCCGCCCAAATCAATAAATGCACCGAAATCTGTTATCCTTACTACATCACCCTTAACAATTTGTCCGGGTTCAATTTGAGAGAAAACATTCTTTCTTGCTTCAACAGCACTGTCATCATAAACTTTTTTATTTGAGAGAATAAAGTTATTTTGTTGAGGATCAAGTGTAAGAATTTTCACTTCAAGTTTTCCGCCAACTTCCAATTCACTTTCTTTAACTCTCAGCTGAGAAGAAGGAATAAAACCTCTGACACCTGAAACTTCAACAAGAACACCGCCTTTTACAACTCCAACGATATTACCAAGAATAGTTTCATCAGCATCTTTAGCTTTTTCAATTTCTTTCCATGCATAAGCCAAATCCACTTTTTTACGTGATAACAAGAACTTACCGTCTTCATCTTCTTCTTTTATAATAAGGAATTCATATTCCTGTCCTTTTTTATATTTTTCTTCTATATTTTCATCTTTGTCAACTGCTTCTCTTGTCGGAACAACTGCAATTGTTTTTGCGCCGATATCAACCATAACCCCCTGGCTGTCATATCCGCAAACGATACCCTTTACAAGATCACCTTTTTGAAATTTGTAATCATATTGTTTCAATAGTTCTTCAAAATCTAATTCCTGTGATGTCATTTTTACTCCATTTCATAAGACAAAATTCTTTTACTTTATGACTATTGTAACAAATTTTAAAAAGTTTGTAAAGATTTTTGTAAACAGTCTTAACATTTAAACAGCACAACAGAGTGAAGCACACGTGCTTCACCCGGCTGAAATATGTAATTTTCTAAGCATTCAAAGATTTTATAAGCTCAGTTATAGTATTTTCCTGAATTTCTATTTCTGACACTCTGTTTTTGGTTTGCTCTATAAGCTCTTTCGGGGCATTGGCCACAAATTTAGGGTTATTTATTCTGCCAAGCATTGATTTCTTTTCAGCAGTAAGCTTATCTAATTTTTTTTGCTGGCGTGCAATTTCCGCATCCAAATCAATCAAATCAGCAAGAGGCAAAATTATTTTTGAAGCAGACACAACTGCTGTTGCAGATTTTGCCGGAACAGGATCATTCATATCAGGATAAGAAATATTTTCGACTCTTGCCAAACGCTTAATATAAGATTCAATAGCTTCAAAAATCAGTTTTTCTGACTTTTCTGCTCTTATTTCAATATTACATTTTATTGAAGGGGAAATATTAAAACTTTGGCGGACATTTCTCAATGATGAAATTGTTTCAAACACCAGTTCCATTTCCTGAGCTTCCTTCGGAAATTCCAACTCATCCCTAAATACAGGGAATTCTGCAACAATAAGAGCCCTGGCCGCTTGGTTGCTCGCGTTTAACTGGTCTGCACAGCCTTGCAGTTCTGCAAGTCTGTTCGCCCCCAGCTCGCAATCCGCTTTCGGTATTAACTGCCATACACACTCTGTAATGTGCGGCATAATCGGATGAAGCATTCTCAGAGACATATCAAGAACATATCTTAACACTCTCTGGGTGTTCGCTTTCAGAGCACTATCCTGAAGCTGAATTTTAGCAATTTCAACATACCAGTCGCAATATGAATTCCAGAAGAAATCATAAAGAATATGCGCAACTTCACCAATTCTGAAATCTCTTATATTTTCATTAACTTCTTTTGCGGTTTTATTCAATTTATCTAAAATCCATTTATCAGCAATAGTAAGATTATCAAAGTCAATATCTTTATTATCAACACCGTCAAGGTTCATTAAAACAAATCTTGAAGCATTCCAGATTTTATTTGCGAAATTTCTTCCGTATTCAAATCTTTCCTCGCTCATTTTAATATCTTGACCACCATAAGTACATAAAGAAGTCATTGTAAATCTCAAAGCATCACAGCCGTATTTATCAATAATTTTAACGGGATCAATCGTGTTGCCTTTTGATTTAGACATTTTCTGGCCCTTTTCATCGCGGATAAGACCGTGAATATAAACGGTAGAAAACGGAGCTTTTCCTGTAAATTCCAGACCCATTGTAATCATTCTGGCAACCCAGAAGAATATAATATCAAAACCTGTTACAAGAGTTGTAGTCGGGTAGAATTTTTTGAAATCTTCACTTTCGGTATCAGGCCAACCCATAGTAGAGAAAGGCCATAAACCGGATGAAAACCATGTATCCAAAACATCGGGATCCTGTGTATAATTTTCAGGATCAGGATTTTCTCTTGCTACTACCATTTCACCCGTCTTGTTATGATAGTATGCAGGAATTTGATGCCCCCACCATAGTTGTCTTGAAATACACCAGTCGCGGATATTTTCCATCCACCCCAGATAGTTTTTCTCCCATCTGTCAGGTACAAATTTAATCCTTCCGTCTTTAACAGCCGCGATTGCTTCTTTTGCAAGAGGAGCCATTTTTACAAACCACTGTTCAGAAAGAAGCGGTTCAATTGTTGTTCCGCAACGCTGGCATTTACCAACGTTGTGTTCATGGTCTCTTGTTCTAAGCAAGAAATTGTTATAAGAAAGCATACCTATAATCTTTTCTCTTGCCTCATATCTGTCAAGTCCGTGTAATTCCTGCGGAACTTCACCGCAAGCTTTCATTGTACCGTCATTATTAATAACCCAAACCGGTTTTAATCCATGGCGTTTTCCTACTTCAAAGTCATTCGGGTCATGTGCAGGTGTAATTTTAACAGCACCTGTTCCGAAGTTTTTATCAACGTATTCATCTGCAATAATCGGAATTTCTCTTCCTGAAAGCGGAATTATAACCGTTTTACCGACCAATTCAGAATATTTATGGTCTGACGGATGAACCGCAATTGCAACATCTCCGAAAATTGTTTCAGGACGTGTTGTTGCAACAATTATTGCACCGCTTTCTCCCTTAAGCGGATACGAAATTTCCCACATGTGCCCCTGTTCTGTTGCATATTCCGTTTCAACATCAGAAATTGCACTGTTACAGCGCGGGCACCAGTTTACAATATATTTTCCCTTATAAATTAAACCTTTTTCGTAAAGTCTTACAAAAACTTCTTTTACTGCTCGCGAACAGCCTTCATCAAAAGTAAAACGTTCTCTTGAGCGGTCAAAAGATGCACCCAGACGTTTACATTGATCTAAAATTGCAGATTTATGCTCATTTGCCCATTTCCATGTTTCTTCGAGGAATTTTTCGCGGCCCAAATCGTAACGTGATAAACCTTTTTCTCTAAGATTTTTTTCTACCACATTTTGTGTCGCAATTCCCGCATGATCAGTTCCGGGCAGCCAGAGAGTTTCAAAACCTGCCATTCTGTGATAGCGGGTGAGAATATCCTGCAAAGTTTCATCAAGAGCGTGCCCCATGTGAAGAACACCTGTAACATTCGGCGGAGGAATTACAATAGAATAAGCAGGCTTTTTGCTTTTTGCATCAGCCTTAAAATATTCACCGTCTTCCCAGAATTTATAAATTTTTTCTTCTGTTTCTTTCGGGTTATAAACTGTGGGTAAATCATCAATCTTAGTTGCTGTCATATAAAAAATCCCTCTTAATTAATAAATAATATAATATTAAAATAGCATAAAAAAACTTATTATGATATAAGTATTATCATGAAAAAGATTTTATTACTAATTTTTGCACTGTTTTTAATTCCGCAAAACTGTAAAGCCATTAATATTAATGAATATTTGAATAAACCTTATCTGGGAATACCTTATGAACAGGGACTTAGTCAGGAATTACCTTTCATACTTGTATTTGCGAATTCAAGAGATATATTTTCTATTATAAAAATGGCACCGATTGGTGAAATGATTTATGAAGAATTTAAGGGAAAATATAATTTTTGCATCTTAAACACCAAAATTGAAGAAAATAAAGAGCTTTATAATTCATTCGGTATTGATGAAAAGCTGCCTGTTATGCTTGTGATAGATACAAAAAACATGACTTATTACAAAATAAACAAGAAATATTATAATAAAGAAGATTTAAAAGAAATATTAACCAATATGCAAACTTATGCAGAATAATTAAGGTTTGCCTTTTAAAAGGCAAACCTTAAAATTTTATTCGTACATCATTTGTTTTGTTGATTTTCCGCCCTTTTCAGTAATACCACCCATATAAGCGGGGATTAAGTTTAAAGCTCCGCCCACATCAGATGAAACATGAAATGCGAATATATCATACCCCCATTTGTTAGGAGCCTTTTTACCATTCACATCTATTGCAAAAATTCTCATACCCGACCAACCGCTCATAAGCAAAATTATTCCATCAGAAAGAACATAAGCCTTTCTGCTGTTTGCAATAGCATCCTTTCGCCACCAGCTATTACCAACCGTAGCTTTGTTTATATCTACATCGGATAAACTATCATCCTCCGCTTTTTTTACTGTATCAGCTCCATTATATTCAGGAATACATCCTTGATCTAAAGCATGATCTTCACAAATTTTTATAATTTTAACTGTTTTTTCAAATTCACTTTGGAAAATTCCGCAATCAGAAGATTCTCCGTATGGATCAGTTGCAGAAGTTGACCACTTTGTACAATTGCCATCACTGCCATATTCTAGACACCCATTGCCTCCCCTAAATTCAGGCCATACATAACAAGCTAAAGGATATCCGTTATTAGCTTCGACCTGCTTGATTCCCTGTGCCACAATAGAATATGCATGTTTAAATTGATTTTTTAACACCATTTTTTGATAATTTGCAATCAAAGCTGGCATTGTCAACGCGGCGACAACCCCAATAATGCCAAGAGTAATCAAAACTTCAGCTAATGTAAATGCGACCTTTCCTGAAGATAAGAGTGTAGGAGGATAGGAAGGTAAGCCAATTTCATTTTTTAGAACATTGTTGGATATTCCAATTTTATCTTCTTTTAAGAAGTGAGTTGCTTGAACTCCCTCCATGATTAGGGAGGGAATATGGGCGGGTAGCAATCTTCTATTGTTTGATTGATTGAAACATATCCTAAATACCTCCACCAAAACGATACTCAATCGTTTTGGGAGGCAGAGTCCTAATAAGGGAAGGAACTTATTTTTATTTATATTAAACTGGGATATTCGTGCATTATTATTACTGATAATGGCATATCTTCCTACCCTCTTATCTTCCAATCTTCCAGTAATGAAATCGCGCAATAAATGCGCAATGACATCACAGAAAACGACTTGACCTCCGTTTAGCCGAGAAGCGCCCCCCCCCCGACGTTCGTAATATTTCTTAACATCTGCATAAACTCTCCTTTACTTTAACAAAATATTTTACACCTAAAAAAATTATAACATATTTATCCGGAGTTTTCAAGATAAAAGAACAGACAACACTTTGCCTGTTCTTTTACTGAATTTTCAACTGAAAAATTTTCTATGCTTTTGGAATAGAATTTGCGATAATTTCCATTTCTTCCAATGATGCATAAACAGCGTGGCAACCGCAATCTACATAAAGAATTTGGCCTGTTGTACCGGTAGACAAATCTGAAGCCAAGTATAAACCTGCTTTACCAACATCTTCCAAGGCAACATTTCTGTTAAGCGGAGATTTTGCAACAGCCGCTTTAAGCATTTTATCAAAACCTGAAATACCTTTTGCAGCAAGAGTTTTAACAGCACCTGCTGAAATACAGTTGACTCTGACTCCTTTTTTGCCTAAATCAGCTGCCAGGTATCTCATAGAAGATTCAAGAGCTGCTTTTGCAACACCCATTACATTATAGTTTGCAACAACATATTCAGAACCAAGATAAGTCAAAGCAAATACAGAAGCACCTTCATTCAAAATAGGTTCAGCATATTTACAAAGAGTAATAAGAGAGTAAGCACTTACACCCATTGCCAAATCCCAGCCGGCACGTGATGTATCAATAAATCTTCCCTGCAAATCTTCTTTAGCCGCAAAAGCAACAGCATGAACAACAAAATCAAGTTTTCCGTAAACTCTTTCACATTCTTTAAATACAGCTGCAACTTCATCCTCTTTTGTAACATCACAGCTCATAATAATTTTTGCTTCCATTTCTTCTGCAAGCGGTCTTACACGTTTTTCCATAGCTTCACCAGCATAAGTAAATGCGATATCAGCACCAGCCTCATAAAGTTGTCTTGCAATGGCATAAGCAATACCGTGAGTATTTGATACCCCGAAAATTACACCCTTTTTGCCTTCCATTAGTTTCATAATTTATATCTCCCTCTTTTACTTAACTAAAATACTACAATTATTCTACCAAAAATAAAATTTTAAGGCAAATTTTTAAATATTAACAAATGTAACAACATGAAAACATGCTGAAATCCGCTGAAAAAGAAAGTTTTTATATATTTAAGAGAGATTAAAATAAGCAGGAGAGCTATGCCGATATCCAATGTACAACAGAGCAAGATTGATGCGATAAAGCTTAATTTTAGTTCGCAGACTAAAAAAGCTTCATCAAACAAACCTGATTATCTACAGATGACAGGTTCAATCTTCAATGCTCCCGGTGCAAAGTCTACATCAGCAACAACTACAGCAAGTTCTCTAAATGACTTAAATACACTCAGAAGTTTAAATGACCTGAATACAACAAACAGCACAACAGGAACAACACAGGCTTCAGGTTCTTCTTCTGGCTCTATTGAAGATATTGCCAATATTGATAATGTAGCTGATGGGAAAGCTGCAGCAGCAGATGCTGAAGCTAGCGGGGAAGAAGTTGAATCATTAACCAAAGATACACAAAACGACCAAAAAACGGTTGATAAATATAATTCTGACGCTCAAAAACTGGATAAACAATTAAAAAAAGATGATAAAAAATTCCAGGCACAATTAAGAAAACAAGAAGCAGAATTAAAAAAAGATAATGATAAACTTCAAAAACTTGTTGAAGAAACAGAAGAGGTCCAGACTGAAATTGAAGCCGCTCAAAATGAGCTGGATTCTTTGCTTGGCTCTTCATCTTTTTCAATAAACAGCACATCATCAGACGGAACTCAGACAAATCCTAACCAGAGTAAAATTAATGCACTCCAAACATTAATAGGTTCTAAGACAACACTTGTCCAAAACAACGGAAAACAAATTTATTCTTTGCAGAGAAGTTCATCAAGAACTATCAAACAAATGCAAAAAACAAACAACAATTATGTAAAAGTAAATCAGAAAAATACCAAAGCCATTGAAGCAAATCAATCTGATACAAACAAAGTCGTTGAAGTTGCCACAAAAATAGAACAAATAAGTGCAATTGTTACTCAAACAGGGCAACTGGTAACAACAGCAGGTAAGGGACTTGTAGCACTTGGTACAGCCATGAGCGGGCTTTTTGGCGCAGGTGCAGCCTTGATTGCTACAGGTAATGTAATGCAAAAAGTTGGTACCGTTGTTGAAATGGTCGGTAACTACGGCCAAGCAGCTGCAAATATTACCAAAACTGCGGCATACGCAGCAGAAGGAAATCTTGCAGGAGCCTTAACCAGTGCTGCCAGCGCAGTACAAACAGGTACCGCAGCAGTTAAGTCTACAAAACAACTCGGTCAAACTTTTGATAAAATTGATGCTCAAGCAGAACAAGCTACACAAAAACTCGCAGCTAATACAGCAGCCAAAGAACAGGCAAGTCAATTGGCAGAAAGCGGTCAACTTGGCGGCATGACAGAAAAAGAGATGAAAAAGTCTATAAGTGCCCAGCTACAAAATGATATGGCAAATGATAAAACCGGTAAGATTAGCGAAGGATTAATTAATGATATTAAAAATGACAATGTAACAAATAACGTTAATGTAAGCGTAGCAGCAACAGATGCAAAAGATATATTTGCAGAAAATGTTACAGGAGCTGGTGGCACAATTACAGACGGTGTTGTCGGCGGGTTAGACAAAAAAGCAAGAAAAGAAATCGGAAATAAAACTGTTTCCAAATTCCAAAATGTTGCCTCAAAAACTGCTAAATCAAGCCAAAAATTTGACTGGGGTAAAATTGCAAACGGACTTCAATCAACAGCAGCATTATTTATGAGTCAAAATACAGCGCCACAAACAACTTCAAATACAAAAGGTTATGTCGCACAATGGGATTTGAGCCAGGATAGCAGGTTCCAAAAAATTAGAAGATCAAGAATTTCAAGCTACGGACATGCTGCGTATGTATAAAAATAAGCTGTTAATTTAATTTTAACAGCTTATTTTTTTATCTGACAAATTTATCATCTATTTTATATAAGATAAATCATTTGAATTATTTCTTGCGGCCGTTTGTTCTTCCAACAATATATTCATATATAGAAGTTTATTTGCAGTAGCCTGATCAAGATTTATAAACTCTGCTCCCGCACGTCTATCCGTTGCAGAAACAATTTTTACATCGGCATTTATATTCAAGTTACCGTACGAAATATTAACAGGAACAACATCTCCGACTTTCAAATCATTGTGATGTGTTACAGCAATACCGCCTCTTGAAATATCAAGTAATGAATCTATCTGCGTATTTTCAGCTAGCTGAACCGGATTTCTGTTATCCTGTGCGCTAAATCTCATATATTGACGTTTATCAATAGAATTTACATTATAATCAACTACACGCTGTTTATAGACTTCCTTACCGTAGTCTACATTTCTGTCCGGCAAATCCGGTGTTGGATCAGGCTGCGGATCATCATCCGAATCACTATCTAAATCAGAATCTGAATCCAAGTCTATATCAGTATCGTTATCGGTATCGTTATCAGAATCACTGTCAATATCGGAATCCGCATCATTATCAGTATCTGAATCAGTATCTATATCCGTATCGGTGTCAGCATCTGTATCACTGTCAATATCATCATCATTATCGGTATCTGAATCCATATCGTTATCCGAGTCAGAATCATTATCAGAGTCGGAATCACTATCGTTATCGGAATCGCTGTCATTATCCGTGTCAGTGTCAGAATCCGTATCGGTATCACTGTCGGTATCCGTATCTACATCAGTATCGGTATCTGTGTCTGTATCGGTGTCGCTATCTGAATCCGTGTCCGAATCACTATCGTTATCCGAATCATTATCATTATCTGAATCACTGTCATTATCAGTGTCAGTATCTATATCCGTATCTGTATCAACATCTGTATCTGTATCAACGTCAGTGTCTGTATCATTATCCGTATCAGTGTCAATATCAGTGTCCGTGTCAGTATCTGTATCAGCATCCGTATCCGTATCGACATCTGTGTCGTTGTCCGTATCAGAATCCATATCGTTGTCTGAATCCGAATCATTATCATTGTCTGAATCACTATCCGTATCGGTGTCAATATCTGTATCACTGTCTGTATCTGTATCGGTGTCGGTATCAGTATCACTGTCAACATCAGTGTCCGTGTCAGTATCAGCGTCGGTATCTGAGTCAGAATCCGTATCTATATCCGTATCGGTATCATTGTCCGTATCATTATCCGTATCAGTGTCAATATCTGTATCACTGTCGTTATCATTGTCATTATCATTATCCGTGTCATTGTCATTATCCGTATCGTTGTCTGTGTCGGTATCTATATCGGTATCAGTATCCGTATCTGTATCAGTGTCCGTGTCGATATCTGTATCGGTATCAGTATCAATATCTGTATCACTATCACTGTCGGTATCAACAACATCATCTTCATCTTTTGGAACAACTAAGTTATCATCATCATTTTCATCACCCTGTTCATCTGATGAAGGATTATCAACATAATCACCATTATCATCTTTTACGCCATCATAATCTTCATCATTTCCTTGAGAGCTGCCTCCGTAATAATAATTACGTTCATCTTCTTCTTTACCGATAGCAGTTACATCATCCGGTCTTACAGCTTTTGCTCTTATAGAAACCGGAGTTGAAGCATCTGAAGAATTAGTAATGGTATTTGTTCTGTTATCAACAGTTACTTCTGAAGGATTAAATCTCAAAGGATCATCAGAAACCTGACCTCTGTTTTTACCCATATTAAAGTAGTAACCGCCAGCATAAGCATTATCTGCAACAAGAGTTAAATCCTGCTCATGAGAAGGTCTACCTTCTCCTGCACCGTTAATAGTTCCGTTTTTAATTATTATAGTAGAATTTGCAGGATTATTCGGCCAGGATGAGCCTAAATCAAGAGCTGTAACTTTTACTTTTTCCGGATGAATATTTCCGTTTTCACCATAATAATCACGCGGATAAGTCGGGACAATTCCAAGATTGTCAATATACATATTTTCTCCGCGTGTTGTTAAATCAATATTATTTTTAGCGGTAATTTCTCTTATATAAGTATCTCCCGAAAATTCTGCATTAATACTGCCTTCTCTTGAAATTATTCCGCATACGTTTGTATCAAGCTTTTTACCATCAGCAGAATCCAGTCCTTTTACATTGATATCCTTAATAGCAAGCATATCAACACCGTATTTTGAATCAGATGAATGATTTAAATTAGAATCAACATTGCCAAAACTTCCTTGAGTTTGTCTGAAAGTTAAAGCATTACCTGCAGAACCGATGTTTCCGCTTGCAATCATTGATATTCCTGCACCTTCTACGTTTGGAACAGCAGAATTTGATGAAGCATTTATAATATCAAAAGCTTTAGATCCCTTAACAGAACTATCTGCCAGAAGAATAACTCTGCCATCAGCCTTAATCTGATCAACATTCATATTTTTATCTAAACTTGCCAGATTGACTAATGATTCATTTGAACCTTTTGAACTTACGGCCTTAACTTTACCATCAACAGCAATATTAACAGATTTAGTTAAATCTCTTGCATCTGTACCAATACCTGTACATACACCACCGTCGCAAGGACCGACTTCTTTACCCACAGCACCATTTGTTACATTAATATTTAAGTCCTTTGATGATTTAATAAGGTTTGCGGTAGTGCCATAATTCAAAAGATTTCCGTTATTAATATCTATATTTACATTACCTGTAGAATTAAGGTAATCTTTTCCGGTACTATCACCAATCACAACATTAGAATTTTTATTATTTATATTTATTCCGTTTGCGTTTACCGTACCTTTTACATTTATACCATTTTTACCGGTATTATTAATATTTGCAGAATCTGTTGCATTTAAAACCTGACCGTCATTTGCTATATTTACGCCATTATCCCCGGTATTTGTAACTAACAATTCACCGCCCTGATTGTCCAAAATCCCGGTAGAAGCAATTAATACACCAGAGCCGCTGTTATCCACGGATAATTGTCCACCGCGGTTAATAACATTGCCGGAAACATTAACTTCACCGTTAGAGTTTACAAGCAAAGTATTTCCATCAGCATTTGATGTCTTACCTGAAATATTTATTCCTTTGGCCCCAGAATTTGTAATTTCAATATTACCAGAGCCAAAATTTTTCATATTACCTGCTATTACAGTTCCGCCGTTTGCACCGTAAGATTCAATCTTTATACTGCCATTATCATTTCTGAAGGAATTTGCAGGATTTAAATTATCAGTATTTACTAACTTATCAAATAACGCTTTTGCCTGAGCGTTAGATGTAAGTTTTGTTGAATCATTTACACCGGCCATAACAAGAGCACTATTTGCGATATTAACATCAGCGGCATTTATATCAACCAAATTACGGGCAAGAACGCTACCGTCAATCGTAACAACTCCTGTACCATGCGCGCTCAATTCTTCTCTGTAATTTTTTAATAATGAAGGGGCTTTATTGGAATCTCTTAAATTACTTTTATAAGCTTCATACGTATTGCTTTCCGGAGTCAAAACAGATAAAGAACCAACGTTCAAAACACCGCTAGAACCAACAACCATACCATTCGGTGAGACAAATACAGCATGCCCGCCCGGGTTAAAGTTACCGTCTTTAGTAACGGAATTTACAATACCCTGAATATTAATCTGATTATCTACAAGGTTGATAAAAGTATTAATATCTTTACCATTTGTAAGGTTATTAAAAATAAGGTTTGCAACATCTCCCTGACTCAAGTCAAAATGATCATATTTTCTAAACCCTATATCACCGTTAATCGCGGTCGGGTCAATATTATACACACCATTAACACCGGTTACACCAGATATTTGTGTTGCCAAAACCTGCAAACAGAAAGATTGCTGTAAAAAGAAACAAAATGTTAACGCCGAAGCTACTACTTTCCTTTGACCAGCTTTTATCTTTATCATGCCCGTTATTCCTTTCGAGATTCCATACTTTTAAAGTTATATATACACATTTATTCCAGTAATACAATTTTATCAAGAGAATAATTATTTTTCTATTTTTTATTACAATTACTTAATAAATTTGTACACTATTAATATCAAGAATATAAAATTTAAAAATAAAATTTCTTGCTAAAATGTAAACAAATATTAACCGAATAAAACTATCTTTCTATACGTTTTAATATAGTTTTTGTCAACCAAAAATAACAAATATAGAATACAAACATCAATGAAAGCATTTCAAATAGTGCAGGAAGATTTGAAAATTTATTAAATATATAATAAAGTGCGACAAAAGGCACAAAAGAAATCAGCATTCTTGACATTATAAGTCTGGGGAATATTAACCCTAATCCCGGCAAAACTATAATTATACTCAATAAGAAATACAAAAAGTTTGCCCCTAATGTTGCAATTCCAACACCGACAAGCCCCATTTTAGGAATTAATAAAATATTCAATACCACATTTGCAATACCGGAAGTCAATTTTATAATAAACTCAATATAAGTTTTATTTGCAAGGTGGTACTGCAAAGTTGTGTAATCTGTCAAAGCCATAAAAAATGTCCCGAATGCAAAATAAGGTATGAGTTTAAATGCAATCTGAAACTTATCATTTGAAGAAAGCATCTGAACGTAATCCATGGCGTACAAAGAAATTACGATTATGACAGGCAGGGCAATCATTATATAATAGCCGGTAAATCTTGATATAATAGGTCTTACATCAATTTTTTCCTCATACATATTTATAATTCGAGGAATTGCAGCAACAGTAATTATTGAAAATATAGTCATCAAAAGCGGCAATGTTAAACCATACGCAACCCCGACAATTCCAACCTCTGAAAAACCGTGTATACTATTCATGATAAATTTGTTGCTTTGATTTATTATCCATGCACTTAATGAAGTTGCAGCAATAGGAATACCATATTTAAAAATCGGAAGAACTGAATACCATTCTATCTTTTGTAATTTAAACCAGGAAACCAAATTACTCTGATATATTAAAAGTAAATCAATTAGGGAAATTGAAACTCCCATACCCAGAAGTAAAGACATCGCGCCTAAATGGAAAAATTTAATAAAGAAAACAGATAACAAAATTGTTAAAAACTGATTTATTATTGTAGACAATGTAAAAGACATTGACTTCAACTGCGCCCGCAAAAGCTGAAACAGCAAAGCCCTTATTGCAACAGGAATTATTAAAACAAGAATTGCAAAAAAGTATTTTACAGGAATATGGAAAAACGAATAAAAATTATGCCTGAAAATAAATGCGGCTACAAACATTACAAATATGTTTGAGATAAGTATTGTAACCAATGTTGTAAGATATTTCGGCATATCCTGCGTCATTTGATGACGCTTAAAAAACCTTAAACCGGAAAGGCCTACCCAATCCGAAAAGATAATGCACAAAAAAGACAACAACGCTATGGATAAAGAGTAAAGTCCGTATTCTTCCGGAGATAATAAACTTGTGTAAACAGGGACAATAATAGCATTTCCGAGCATGCCGATTATTTTGGAAGGTGAATATTTCACCATATCACGAAAAATAGCTTTTAACTGTTCTTTTTCAACTTCTCTGTTTTCTATAAATTCCATTATTATTCCTAAGCAAAATAATTATACTATAATTATCAATTATTGTAAAATCCCGAACAAATCATATTCATCAGCACGTTCAATCAAAACATTTTCAATATCTCCCGGCACTACTGTTTTATCAAAAGAAGCATAAACCATACCGTCAATTTCAGGTGCATCGTGTTGTGAACGCATTAATACAACTCCGTCATCAGTATAACCTTCTACAATACAGGGAAGAACCTTTCCGACATAGGATTCGTTTATTTCTCTTGAAATTTTTTGCTGTAAAGTCATTAATTTTTTATGTCTCTGTTTTTTTATCTTTGCAGGAACCTGGTCATCCATTGAATAAGATACCGTATTTTTTTCTCTGGAATATTCAAATACGCCCATTTTATCAAACCTTACACGCTTTACAAATTCATACAATTCACTAAATTGTTCGTCAGTTTCACCGGGATAACCTACAATAAAAGCAGTTCTTATCGCAACATTCGGAATTTTTTCTCTTATCTTTTTAATAAGAACTTCATAATCCATAACAGGTCTTCGCATTGCCTTCAAAATTTCCGCATTACAATGCTGAAGAGGAAGGTCAATATATTTTGCAACTTTGTCCAACCTCGCAATAGCATCAATAAGCTCATCAGTAACCTGTGTCGGATAAGCGTACATAATTCTTATCCAGCCTAAGCCTTCAATTTTATTTAATTCTTCAAGGAGTTGCGGTAATGCCTGTTTTCCGTACAAATCGATACCATAACTTGTTGTATCCTGTGCGATTAAATCAATTTCAGTTACTCCTTTAGCAACAAGCTCTTTTGCTTCTCCTATAATATTTTCAACAGTTCTGGAATGATACTCTCCTCGCAGCTGGGGGATAATACAATATCCGCAATGATAATTGCATCCGTCGGCTATTTTTATATAAGAGCTTGCACCTACAGTAATTTGTTGACGTTCAATATTTTCAGGGTAAATATATTCAGGCTTTTCAGATACATGTTCAACGTATTTTTTATCTCCCGCTACATGCTCAACAACCTCAACAATTTCTTTAATATCAGAGGTTCCAATCATACCTGAAATTTCAGGAATAGCTT
>CALUVX010000079.1 GCA_944324295.1 Candidatus Gastranaerophilales bacterium | reverse complement strand
TTGATACTAGAGAAAATTTTGTTAAATCTATAAGAGAAATATATAAAGCGGCCGAAAATGCTGTAAAAAGTTTTGCAATAAAAAAGACCGATAAATAAAATCGGTCTTTTTTTATTAATCCTTATTTATTAATCAATGTCTTCAGAGTGAAGATCTTCCATTTTTTCAACAACTTCTTCCGGCAAATCTTTAACCGGATCTTTTAAAAGTGCTAAATCTTCTCTGTTTTTAGCATCAGTTTTTAAAAAATCATTTTCCATTGCGAGTTCACGCTGACGCGCTTTAGAAAGATTCAACTGCTTTTCTTTTATATCATTATAATTTTTAGCAAATTCTCTGTTTACAGCAGAATCATGAGCTATTGAGTGGAGAACCCCACCTAAAAGAAGGAATTGAGGAGACCAATTAAGAGCAACTGCCCCTACATTTTTCAAAGGTTCCGGAGTTTTCGAAACCAATTTTTTAACTCCATTTTTCATGCCGGTAATAAGTTTATTACCATTTATGAATTTAGCAGCTTTATCAGTTGCTTTTTGCATAAATTTAGGTGCATTAACCGAGGCAAGTTTTGCTGCACCTCTATTAACAAGTGCAATTGCACCAAAACCGGCAGCCAATAAAGTTCCCAAAGATAATAAAGGATGTTCCCTGTCAAATTTTCTTACTTCAGATGAAGAGTTCGCAAGAGCTGATTTAGCCAAACCGACCAGCCCGACAGCTGCCAGACCGGCACCCCATAAACCGCCAACTTTCAAACCGTTAGCAGCTTTTGCAGCTAAACCTGAAACTTCTTTAGAAAATATTTTAGTATTACCTTTTGTAAAAACAGCGGCACTTAATCCTGCGGCAACCGGAGATGCCGCAATAAGACCATTTGTTATACGTCTGTGTTTCTTTTCATCTGAACGGGATAAAGTTTTCATATAAGCTATGCGCTGAACAGAAGCATCATCTAAACCTATCAGTTCATCAACTCTGTCGCGTCTGCCCTGAAAATTAGGGCTGATTGCTGAAATTTGCATACACACACCTACACTTTCACAAATTGATTATACTCTATTAAAACCAAAAAGTAAAATTTTTTGCTATAAAAAAATATTATTGTTAAAAATATTTACACAAAAATATATTTTCTATATTATTAAGATATGAAAAAGTTTTACATTCACACAATGGGCTGTAAATCCAATCAGTTTGAAAGCTCAATTATTGCCGAAAATTTAGAAAAAAACGGAATAGCAAATACAAAAAATATTGAAGATGCAGATTTTTACATACTAAATTCCTGTACGGTTACTCATAAAAGTGATAACGAGACCATGTATCTTCTGCGCGCAGCAAAACATAAAAATCCACAGATTATAACGGTACTCACCGGCTGTGTTGCACAGGTGGAAAAAGAACATCTGCTTAAAAATGAATTTGTTGACTATGTAATAGGTAACGATGAAAAACTTCATCTGTATGAAATGTTAGATACCTTAAAAAATTCACGGAACAAATGCCTTGCCGGTGATATTATGCACCAGAGCGAATTTAATAAAACCGTCCTAACTGACATGACAAAAACAAGAGCAAGTTTAAAAATCCAGGACGGATGCGATAACAGATGTTCATACTGCATTATTCCTTTTGCAAGAGGTAAAAGTCGCAGCGCAGATACAGATTTCATTATTGAGCAGATAAATAATTTTTCAAAACACGGATTTAAAGAAGTTGTTCTGACTGGAATCCACATAGGCCTGTGGGGAAAAGAAAAAGGATTAACTCTTCTTGATTTACTGCGAGAAATTGAAAGCCAAACATCAATTGACCGCTACAGGCTCGGTTCATTAAATCCGCATGAAATAACAGATGAACTTCTTGACTTTTTATCAAAATCAAACAAATTTTGCCCGCACTTTCATCTTTCCCTGCAATCAGCCTGCAACAAAACCCTCCATTCCATGAACAGGTTTTATACGGTTGAAGAATATCTGAAACAAATTGATAAAATAAATTCCTTGTTTGATCTGCCTTTCCTTGGCAGCGATATAATAACAGGTTTTGCAGGAGAAACAGAAGATGATTTCCACACTACCATTGAAAACTTAACAAAATCTGGACTTACAAAAATCCATGTATTTCCATATTCAATAAGACAAGGAACAAAAGGGGCGGAAGCTGAAAATCAAGTCGATGAAAAAACAAGACAAATAAGAGCAGACATTGTAAAAGCCCTTTCTTTTATTAAATATACAGAATTTGTTAATAAAAATATCGGGAAAACACATGAAATCTTAATAGAAAAACACCCCGATAAAAAATCAGGAATGCTTAAAGGAGTTACAAGAAACTATTTAACGGTTACATTAAATTCAAAAGAAGAAAAACTTTTAAATACGCTGCAAAACATTAAAATAACAAAATTTGAAAACGGCAAAATATATGGTGAACTAATAAAAAAGGACTCTTAAAACAGGGTCCTTTTTTTATTCAAAAATTAAAAAAGATATAATCAATTTCTGCTGTTTACTTTCGCTAACAGTCTTAATATCTCAGTATAAAGCCATACAAGAGTAATCATTAATCCCATAGCTCCATACCATTCATAATCTTTGCTCAGCATCCTCTGAGAACATGTTTCAATAAAGAAAAAGTCCTGGATTAAAGACATTGAAGCAATAATAACAACAAATATACTAAATCCTATACCTACAGGACCAGCTTCCCAAATCAAAGGAATACTGCGCCCGAAAAATGAAGCAACAATTTGAATTAAATATATTGCAAGAATTGAAAACATTGAAGTCATCAAAACAGCCTGAAATTTTTCAGTATACCTGATTGCTCTTGCTTTATACAACATAAGCATTACAAACAAAACCGCAAAAGTCGCAAGTATTGCCTGTAACACAATTCCATGCCACTGAGCCTCAAAAAAAGCCGAAAATGCACCTAAAACAAGTCCTTCCAATAATGCATAAGGTGCAGCAGTATATTTTGCTATTCTTATATTAAAACAAGTTACAAGTACAAGAATAAACCCAAGAATAGAACCCCCTACCAATAAAGCAGGAACTATAGCAGAATTGGTAAACAAAGAATAAAGACTTATTGCAGCACCTGCTAAAAGACACACAAAAAGCATAAATATTTTATTTACAGTGCCTGAAATAGTCATCGGTTCCCCGTCGAGGATTGCTTCTTGAGGTGAAAACCTGTTTTCATTTAACATTGGATTTGACATAATTAACTCCTTCCTTTACCATGATTATATATTATATTCTAAAAAATTGCCATTGTCTTAATAATTTTATAAGGTTTATATGAAACTGGAAAATTACAGAAAATTTATAGCATATTACGGAAAAGGACGATACCTGGATTTAGCAGGATTTACCGTACTCTCATTTATTGCCGGTCTTCTGGAACTTTTCGGAGTAGCATTAATCTATCCGTTTATGATGCTTATTATAAGTCCGGATGATTTTTCAAATAAAATTCCCATTCACTTTATTAATATTGACAACACTGTTACAACCGGACTATTGATAGGATTAGGAGTACTATTAATCTTCATTGTAAAAAATTTGTATATGATATACATACAATATATTCAGAATAAATTTATCAGTAATTGGAAACAAGATATCACATCAAAATTTATGGAATATTATCTTTATGCCCCATATAAAGATATTATGAAAATAGCAAACAGTAGTAAATTGCATACTATTGAAAACCTGTGCAATACTGCCGTTGACGGTTTTATAATGCGAGGATTAAACCTCTTAACAAATTCTATAATCATAATAATGATAATAGGCTTGCTATTTATTAAATTTCCAATCCCCGCTATTGGTACTTTACTCTTTACAGTCTTTGCAATGTTTATACAGAATAAATTTTTCAAAAAACAAACATCAATATTAGGCTCAAAGATGAATACGGTCTATAAAAATTACAAATCCTCAATACTTGAAAATATTGAAAATATCAAAGAATTAAAAATATTATCAGCTGAACAAACTTTTTTTGACAACTATTTGACAAATGAAAAAGAGTTTAGAAAAATACAGCTACTTCAAGGGTTTTATAATGCAATACCACCTTATATTGTAGAAATGCTAATAGTTACAGCATTATTAATTTTGGCCTGTATTATAACAATACAAACATCATACTCGGAAAATTCATCTATACTTGTAGCATCCTTTGCTGTTGTAATTGCAGCTCTTTTCAGAATAGCACCCGCTCTTAACAGAATTCAAACATCAATAATCAACATTAACGCAACAAGAAACATAGTAAAAAATATAAATGAAGAATTCGAAAAATGTAACCTTGGAAATTTCAAAAAATCAGATTTTGTAACCACCGAAAAAATAGAATTTAAGAATAAAATAGAATTAAAAAATATCTGTTTTTCATATAATTCATCAAAAGATGTTTTACAAAATATATCTTTTGAAATAAACAAAGGTGATTTTATAGGCATTATCGGACTTTCTGGAGCCGGGAAAAGCACGCTTGCTGATGTATTAACAGGACTTTTGCCGCCAGATTCCGGCAATATATTTGTGGACGGACTTCAACTAAATCAATCCAACTTTGCCCAATTCAGGCAAATAATCGGATATGTACCGCAACAAATCAATATTTTGGATAAATCAATTAAGGAAAATGTGGCATGGGGCTGCAAAACCATTGATGAAAACGGTGTTATAAAAGCATTAAAATCAGCCCAACTCTATGACATAATAAAAAATTATCCAGAAGGAATAAATTCAAATATAATTGTAGGTTCAAACGGATTATCACAGGGACAAAAACAACGTTTGGCAATAGCAAGAGCACTATACAGAGATCCCGAAATACTTATCCTTGATGAAGCGACTTCAGCTCTTGACGTACAGGTAGAACATGAAATTACAGACATGCTAAAAAATTTAAGTTCTTCTAAAACAATAATTGCTATTGCCCACAGGTTATCAACACTTAAAGCATGCAACAAACTTATTTACATGAAAGAAGGTAAAATCGTTGATATAGGAACATTTACTCAACTTAGTGAGCTCTATCCTGAATTTGAAAATCTGGTAAAACTTTCAAGCATATCAAATTTTCAAAAAATATAAAAAAAGACTTTACAATAAAAATTTTTTATTATATAATAAACACATAAGCCCCAACTGATAAAAGTTGTGGGGAAGTTTATTCCTCAGTAGCTCAATGGCGGAGCAACCGGCTGTTAACCGGTAGGTTGTTGGTTCGAGTCCAACCTGGGGAGCCATAAAGGAGATGTCATTTGACATCTCTTTTATATTTTATTTTTGTAGTTTTTTGTCCAGGTTGATTTGTACGGCTAGATAGATTATTTTGGTAAAGTTGGCTTTGTGTGGGCGTTTTCGGGTCGGAAAAATTAAGTGTTCCAAAAAAATCAAACTGGATATCATTGAA
>CALUVX010000078.1 GCA_944324295.1 Candidatus Gastranaerophilales bacterium | reverse complement strand
CAAAAATTAAGGCTATTCAGGACAGATACAAAAGCGACCCGCAAAAAATGCAGCAAAAACTTATGGAATTTTATAAAGAACATAAGTTTAACCCTATGGGCGGATGTCTGCCTTTATTAATTCAATTACCTATATTCATACTTTTATATTCAGCCCTAATGAGTCCGCAGTTTATTCAAATTGCCGGAGATACATCTTTAGGATTTTTGGGAAGGCTTGATACTACATTAAGGGCTACTGCAGGACGTTCCTATGACGGAAGCTTTGGGGTATCGCAGGGTGATACATTTACATTAGGAAAAACTGCAACAGTATATTTGCCTGGCGAAACTCTGGAAAATGTTAAAATAAAAGATCCTAATAAAGCAATTGAAATTCAGGGAGAATTTAAACCGGGTGAAAATGTTGATTTCAAAATTGACCTAGACCACTTGAATTTAAAATTTGCACAGCTTGACCAGATTGAAAAAGCAGAAATTGCTGTTACGGATATGTCAAATAAAGAAATTGAAAATATTACATTCAAAAAAGAAGGAAGCGTTTTGGCTGCATCTGTACCGACAACGGTTGCCGAAAGGACTTTCCATTGGGATGTATTTATTTTGATTGCATTATTTGCGCTAACAATGTTTGCATCACAAAAGATTATGATGGCAACGAACAAACCTAAAGACGGTGCACTGGATCCGACGCAGGAGGCCATTCAAAAATCAATGGGAACATTTATGCCCATTATGATTATCGGTACTTTTGTAATAATTCCTATCCCGGCAGGTGTTTTATTATACCTTGTAACAAGCAATATCATTCAAATCTTGCAGACCGTTATTGTTAATAAGCAGATTGATATGGAACAGGAACGAACAAAAAATATCGTAACTGATTCTGATATTGCAGGCGCAAAAAAAATTGAACCGAAAGAATAATTACGAGATATAAATCCCGAAACAACTTTGAGATGCAAAAACTCAGTCATGCTGAATTTATTTCAGAATCTCAAAAATAAGAGATATTAAAATGTTATTATCAGAATACGACTACAGTTTACCTGAAGAATTAATTGCACAGATGCCTGCGGATAAAAGAGAAAGTTCGAGAATGATGGTTCTAAACCGCAAGGATAGAACCATTTCTCATAAGCATTTTTACGACATTGTTGATTTGCTTGACAGTAAAACGCTCCTTGTAATGAATAATACAAAAGTTCTTCCGGCACGACTTATCGGCCATAAAGATACAGGGGCTAAAATTGAAGTATTTTTATTAAAACAACACAACCCCTCACCCGAATTGCTAAATTCACAATGTTCATTAAGCAATTCTTCCCTCTCCCTCAAGGGGCGAGGAGAAGAAAAATGCTGGGATGTGTTAATTAAACCTTCCAAACGGGTAAAACCTGATACGATTATAAAAATTAGTGATGAATTATCGGTAAAAGCGATTAAACGATTGGAAGAAAACGGAGAATGGCTTGTTGAATTGATATTTGAAGGAGATAATGTTCTTGATGTTCTCCACAGAAACGGTCAGATACCGCTTCCGCCTTATATTGAAAGAAAAATTCCAAATGATGACTTGAAAAAACTGGATTTTGAAAGATATCAGACAGTTTACGCAAAAGATGAAGGTTCTGTTGCCGCACCGACAGCAGGTCTGCATTTTACAAAGGATATTTTACAAAAACTTGAGGGAAAAGGAGTTGAACTGGCTTATGTAACCCTTAATGTCGGACTCGGGACATTCAGACCGGTTCAGTGCGAAAATGTTGAAAATCACAAAATGCATTCTGAAACCTTTGAAATTTCAGAAAAAGCCGCTTTACAAATAAACAGAGCAAAAACTGAGGGGAAAAAAATTGTTGCAGTCGGCACAACAACTGTCAGAACTTTGGAAACAGCATATCAAAAATACGGCTGTATAAAAGCCTGCCATGACCATTCCGAATTATTCATTTATCCTCCGTATGAATTCAAGGTTATTGATAATTTGATAACAAACTTTCATCTGCCGAAATCAACACTTTTAATGCTTGTCAGCGCACTTGCAGGCAAAGATTTTATATTTGAAGCCTATAAAGAAGCAATCGAAAATAAATATCGCTTTTTCTCATACGGCGATTGCATGTATATCTGTTAACTTCATATTAATTTTGCCTTTTAGAGAAAAATCATTAATTCAAATAGAGGATACGGAAAAATCGGATTGTATGTAAAATATAATCGGAGGAAGGTTTTATCTAAAGGGTAGAAAAAATGTTCTCACAATTTATTCAAGGCTTATTAAATACAGGCGGTCAAGCTCAGGCAATGCAGCGTTATTCTCAGATTGCAAACAAAATCAACAGTCTTAACGCTCCTGCAGAAGCTCAAAATCCGCTTGATACAATTTATCCCAACACTCAAAAAGTTAATAATGCACCATCTTTTGAAAAAGTGTTGCAATCAACAACAACTTCTAATTTCGGAACACTTCTTTTAGACCCGCGGCTTAAACAGGTTAATGCTGATATTATAAAAGAATCTCCGCAAATAAGTTTTTCAAATGCACTTCAGGAAGCCGGAGCAATTCAGGCTAACACACAGGCCGCAACAAAATCCCAAATTTTAAATGTTGTTAATCAAATTGCAGAAAAACACGGGGTTGATGAAAAACTTGTACAAGCCCTCATTAAGCAGGAATCAGGTTTTAACCCAAAGGCGAAATCAAAAGCCGGAGCAATGGGATTAATGCAGTTAATGCCTTCAACCGCAAAAAATTTAGGCGTACAGGATCCTTATAATATCGTTCAAAATGTAGAAGGCGGGGTTAAGTATTTAAAATCAATGCTTAATAAATATAACGGGAATGTAATTCTTGCATTAGCCGCATATAACGCCGGTCCCGGGGCAGTTGATAAATATGACGGAGTCCCGCCATATAAAGAAACACAGAATTATGTAAAAAATATTCTGGCTAATTATTTGTAATAAACAATCATATTGTCAGCTCGAACTTAGATTGTAAGGTAAGAGGATAAGGTGATTTGAAATTAAAGATTGCGCACTTGTTGCGCAATCTTTAATTTTATTATAGAAAGATCGCGGAATAAATCCGCGATGACAATTAGTGTCATGCCGAACTTGTTTCAGCATCTCAATATTTGCATTAAATAATAATTTTGCATTAATTTGTTGTTTTTGCTACAATAATTTTATAGATTGATTAGGAAAGGCAGCAAATGAAATTTTCATCATCTTTTAAAGTAGGGCTTTTGACACTATTAGCATTGGTGCTCTTAATCGGTGTTGTTTTTAAGGTAAAAGGACGAACTTTTTCATCTGCAGACAGAGTTGAAATTAAGTTTAAAGACGTAAACGGCATGCGCCCAGGTGCAGGTGTTCAAATGATGGGATTAAGAGTCGGTCAGGTAGAAGAAGTAACACCTGTTATAGATGGCGAAAACAGCTATGTTAAGGTAAAATTTGTTATAACAGAGCCTAATGTTGATATTCCTAAAGCATCAATGTTCTCTATTCAACAGTCAGGACTTATCGGGGAATTATTTTTGGAAATAACCCCGCCAAAAACAAGAACTGTTTTTATCCCTATGGTAAATAAGGATATTCTTTATAAAGATGACGCTGTACAAATGAAATTGGACAAAGAATATTTTGATGTCGGAAAAATCAAAAATATAGAAGTTGTATCAAAAGATGTTGTCCCATATTCAATGAAAGACAGAATAAAAACAAACTATGCTTATAAAATAGATTATGTAATTAATTTACCCGGACTTATTCTCCCGGAATTTTTAAAGGGCAAAGTTGTAAAAGATAAAGGAACCAACAAACTGCTTATTTCAACACTGGATGATGTTACACTGCCTTATCCAAAGCAAACCTGTCCTTATACAATTATAGAACCGATGAGAATAGCTGATTTTATGGACTGGCAGTACCGTGCAGCAGAATCTTTGACAGAAACAAATAAGAAAATTAATGATTTACTATCTGATCAGGTTATTGCAGAACTCAAAATGTCTGTACAAAATATTAATTCACTTACAGGCCAAACAAGCGAAACAATGGGTAAATTAAATAACCTTATTGATGATTCTAGCAGTGATTTAAGACAGCTTATGGTTATGATGGATAAGGCTACTACAGATTTTAACATGCTCTCTTATAATATTAATAACATAATCGGAGATTCGCAGTTTAAAACAACTTTGATGTCTACCGCAAATTCAGTTGATAAACTTTCTCAAAATCTGAACAAAATTATCGGTAACGAAGAAGAAGCTCAACAAATGGCAGAAGATTTACGCGCCATCGCACACAATGTTAATGAAATCAGCGGTTATGTAAACTCTTTGACTAAAGATGACCAGCTGAAAAAAGATATAAACAGAGCAGTTGCAAATGTTAATACCGCAATGGTTGATATATCTACAACTCTTGAAACAGTAAATAAATTAACTCCGGAAAACAAATCGGAATTACAATCAATTGTAGAAAATACAAGAGTTACAACCTGCAATTTGAGAAAATTTTCCGAAAAACTAAATAAAAGATTTTTACTCTGGAGATTAATGTTCTAACAAACTTTATCCTTCGCCCCATGCGGGAGAAGGTGTCTGAAGGACAGATGAGGGGTAATTTGAACCTAAAAACAAAAATTACAAAAATTCATTATAACAAGGATTACAAAGGTATTCTTTTAAAACTTTTGGAATTTGCTTCAATATTTTACGGAATAGGAAGCGGATTAAAAAATACACTTTATGATAAAAATATCATAAAACCTAAAAAAGTTGATGCATACGTAATCTCTGTCGGTAATATTACAACAGGCGGGGTAGGCAAAACACCTGTAGTATCGGAAATTGCAAAATATTTGATGGCAAAAGGTGAAAAAACTGCAATTATTTCGAGAGGTTACGGCGGAAAGCTTTCAAATAAAAATATTAATCTTATATCTGACGGAGAGAAGATTTATTATAATGCAAGACTTGCAGGAGATGAACCATTCTGGATTGCAGAAAATACTAAAGGTGCTATTGTTATAACATCAAAAAACAGATACAAAGCCGCAAAATTCGCTATCGAAAAATTTGGAGTAACAAAAATTATTCTGGATGACGGCTTTCAGCATAGAAAACTGTATAGAGATTTAGATATTGTTTTAACAGACAGCGAAAAAGGTTTTGGGAACGAAAAACTCCTTCCTGCAGGCCCTCTAAGGGAAGGAATGGAAAGTTTCAACAGGATTAACAAACTTGTTGTAGTAAGCAAAAATATTGACCACACACGGGCAGAAAAACTTGCAAAAATAATGTCAAAAAAAATGAAAGTTCAAACTCAAGTATGTTACACAGAACCTGACTTCGTCTACAATATAAAAACAAAAGAGCATTTGACGCCGGGGACAGAAATAACTGCATTATGCGCAATTGGACAGCCCCAACAGTTTTTTACATTTTTAAAAGATTATAAAATAAAAGATGAGATAGCATTTGACGATCACCATATATATAAAGAAGAAGAAATACCGGGCGAAATAATTATTACAACAGAAAAAGATGCGGTTAAAATGCTTGATTTCAACCGCACCGATATATATGCATTAAAACTTAAAACCGTAATAAATGTAGAAACACTTTTAAATACTTCTACTCTTTAGCATTCCATGGATAATCATCAGGGACTTTCCAATTGTTTAATTGTATCCACTTTGTACAATATGCATATTTCGCATCACTTGAGGCAGAAGAATTACAACCTCCCCAACTTGCAGTTTTTAAAGTATTAGAATCCGGCGGATTATAGTCGCCATCCCAACTATAAGCATAAGGTTCTACTATAGGTTTATTACTTAAATTTGCATCAACATCATTGCGTTTGTTAAATTGAAAAGCAAAATAATTTTTGGGAATTCTTTCATATTTACTATTTATAAAAAAAGTAATATCTCCACCATTACCATCAACTCTATATGTAAACATACCGTAAGGCAAATATACACACACCTTTTGGCCATTACAGTTATCAACTTTAAGATATTTTATATATGGTAAAATGTAATCTTGTACAAACTTAAGGTTTGCGGCGTAATTATCAGTTCGTGCATCTTCCATCCATAAATCTACATCTCCGTTATCGACAACTGCCATTCTGACGGCATTATTGATCTCATTATAAAACTTCTTGACATAAGAAACCGTTTTTTCTTTCTGATGATTTAGTATAACAGAAGGCAAAGTTAATGCCGCAACAACGCCTATAATCCCAAGGGTAATCAATACCTCCGCCAATGTAAAGGCAGCCTTTTCGGAAGATACAAGAATAGGAGACTTGGAAGGTAGGCCATTTACAATAAATTGCTTATCCTCATATCTTCTTACCTTCTTATCTTCTAATTTTCCAGTAATGAGATTCTGAAACAAGTTCAGAATGACAAAATAAAAAACAGCCTGACATCCAGCCTTTTTGCCATCCATTAGCCGAGCCCCCCCCTTCCCCGACATTGTAAATTAATTAACTTTTTCATAAATTCAACTCCTTTTAAATTGCTCTACAAACTTATTATAAAATAATTTTAAGAATTTTTCAATATAAGTTTGATAAAAAAAGGATTGTTATATAATGAGTATATGAAGACAAAAAACGATATAGATATTGATAAAATTGTTAAATTATTAAAAAAAGCCAACCAGCCCAAAAGTGATTTTGTAGGATTAATGGACAGCTTTAATGATCCTTTTCTCGTTTTGATTGCCTGTATTTTGAGTTTAAGAACAAACGATAAAACAACTTACCCGGCGACTTTAAGAATGTTAAACCTGGGTAAAACTCCTGAAGATTTTGCAAAATGCGATGTAAAAGAACTTGAAAAAGCAATTTATCCGGTAGGCTTTTACGTAAATAAAGCTAAACAGATAGTGGAGCTTTCAAAAGAACTCGTTGAAAAATATAATTCAAAAGTTCCAAACTCTATAGATGAACTTTGCAAATTCAATGGTGTAGGCAGGAAAACAGCAAACCTAACAATATCAAAGGGATTTAACGAACCTGCAATATGTGTGGATGTTCATGTTCACAGGATTTTCAACCGCATTGGATATGTAAAAACAAAAAATCCGGAAGAAACAGAATTTGCATTAAGAGAAAAACTACCTGTTAAATACTGGATAGATATTAATACCCTTATAGTTACGCACGGACAAAATGTCTGCAAACCCCAAAGACCAATGTGCAATATCTGCCCTATAAAAAATTATTGTAATAAAATAATTTAAATTTGTTTACAATATAGCAAAAATTTTTATCAGCGTTTTTATAACGCTAAAAGGAGAATACATATATGAAAATTCAAAAAATTATCAGCTCAATAGAAGCAAACAGAGCAAAAAATCTTGCAAGACGCAATGAAAATAGAATAAATGCATTTGTAAGAATTCACGATAAAGATACTTACGGAGATTCTTATCAGCAAATGCATCAGGCTCGTGAAATTATTGCAAATTATGCACAACGAAACGGAGTTTCCGTCGATATTTCTAAAGCCAGCAGATTAATAGAAGGTGATGAAACAGCACCTTCATATATTAAAGAATACGCAGCTGACAAAATCAACGTATCAGTACAAAACATTTTAACCGGAGAATCAAAAAATACATTTGTCAGTGCAAACACTGAAAAACATTATCCTAAAGTTGCAATAAAACCTGTAGTGGTAGATATTCCCGGAGAGGATACCCAAATCGTTCGTAAAGGAATTCTTAGGACTGAAGATTCATTCTTGAGAAATCTTTATAGAAGCATAGAAAATTTAACCAACATTGTAACAGGCAAAAAACATTCAAAATAAAAATTTTTCATGAAAAAAAATTATTGATTTAAAAAGGTTCTTGTGTAATACTAAAGGTAAGATTGTATAATTTTACCTTTTCTATTATATATACAGTCGGGGTTAGTAAAATTACATAGGAGTTGGAGATGAGTGTACAAATCCCTCATAAAATCGACACATCAAAATTAGATGAAATTATGGCATCTTATGACTATAAAAAATCTAATTTGATTGCGATTTTACAAAAAGTTCAGGAAGTTTTCCGATACCTTCCCGAAGATGCAATGATTTATATCGGAACAAAAATTGAAGGTTTATCACCTGCGACAGTTTTTGGAGTTGCTACTTTTTATGCACAGTTTTCACTGGAGCCTAAAGGTAAATATGAAATAAAAGTATGCGATGGCACAGCTTGCCACGTCAGAGGTTCAATGCCTGTTCTTAACGCAATAAGAGCAAAACTAAATATTCCTACAGGCCAGCTTACGAGTGATAATGGATTATTTTCCCTTGAAACAGTCAGCTGTCTCGGTGCCTGCGGTCTTGCTCCAGTTGTTGTTATAAATGAAAAAGTTTATCCTCAAATGACTTCTGATGCTATTACTATAGTATTAGACACAATTATGAAGGAGGCAAACTAATGGAAAAAACAGCATTGAATATTAATATACAGGAAGAACAAAAAAAAGCTAAAGACCTTGTCGCAAATCAAGGATTGAGGGTTTTGGTATGCGCCGGAACCGGCTGTGTTGCAAACGGCTCTATGAAAGTTATTGAAAAGTTTAAAGAATTGGGAGCAGATGTTTCAACTCTGACGGATTACGATAAAATGACAATTGTGCCGACAGGATGCCACGGTTTTTGCGAACAGGGTGTGCTTGTCGTTATTCCGGATAAGCACGTTACTTACGTAAAGGTAAAAGAAAAAGATGTGGAAGAAATTTATGAAAGCCACATCAAAAATAATAAACCCGTAGAAAGGTTATTGTATGTTGATCCTAAAACACATGAACATGTTTTAAATGACGAACAAATTAATTTCTACGCAAAACAAACAAGAACGGCTCTGGCAAACTGCGGAAATATCAACGCCGAATGTATTGATGAAGCAATTGCCGTAAGGGGCTATGAAGCTTTGGCAAAAGTTCTTGAAGAAAATAACCCTGATTCTGTTATAGAAACAATTGAAAAATCAGGATTAAGAGGCAGAGGCGGCGGCGGCTTCCCAACCGGACGCAAATGGAGGTTTACGGCAGCAAACAGAGGCGGAAAATCTTATATAGTATGTAACGGCGATGAGGGCGATCCGGGTGCTTTTATGGATAGATCGGTTATGGAAGGCGACCCGCATAAACTTCTGGAAGGAATGGCAATTGCAGCTTTTGCAATTGGCGCCGACGAAGGTTATATATATGTAAGAGCAGAATATCCACTAGCTATCAAGCGCCTGAGAAAAGCAATTAAAGATGCGGAAGAAAGAAATTTCTTAGGTAAAAATATTATGGGAAGCGATTTTTCTCTTGATATTCATATCAAAGAAGGTGCAGGGGCATTCGTATGCGGCGAAGAAACAGCCCTTATGGCTTCTATAGAAGGTGAACGCGGAATGCCGAGACCTAAACCGCCATTCCCTGCAAATAAAGGTTTGTTTGGCAGACCGACATTGATTAATAACGTTGAAACACTCGCCAATGTTCCGGTTATTATTCTCAAAGGTGCAGACTGGTTCGCACAAATGGGAACAGAAACATCTAAGGGTACAAAAACATTTGCTCTTACTGGCGAAGTAAATAATACAGGACTCATTGAAGTTCCTATGGGCACAACTTTGAGAGAAATCGTATTTGATATCGGCGGCGGTATGAGAGACGGCAAAAAATTTAAAGCCGTTCAAATTGGCGGCCCATCTGGCGGATGCTTGACAGAAGAACACCTTGATATTCCAATGGATTACGATAATCTTACCAAAGCAGGCGCAATGGTTGGCTCCGGTGGTCTTGTTGTAATGAGCGACAAAACATGTATCGTTGAAGTTGCAAGATTTTTCATGAATTTTACCCAGCACGAAAGCTGCGGGAAATGCGTTCCTTGCCGTGAAGGAACAAAAAATATGCTTAAAATCCTTGAAAAAATTGTGGCAGGAAAAGGCGAAATGAAAGATTTGGATACATTGGAAGAACTGGCACACGCAGTGAAAGACGGTTCACTCTGCGGGCTAGGAAAAACTGCACCAAATCCCGTTCTTTCAACTCTAAAATACTTCAGAGATGAATATATAGCGCACATTAAAGACAAAAAATGTCCTGCAGGTGTTTGTACGGCAATGAAAAAATTGGTTATAAACGAATCAGCCTGCAGAGGTTGTACAAAATGTGCAAGAATTTGTCCTGTAGGTGCAATCGAAGGTACAATTAAACATCCTCACCACATTAATCAGGATAAATGCATTAAATGTGAGGCATGTATGCAAAACTGCCCGTTCAAAGCAATAGTATTGGAGTGAAGAAAGTGAAACGTGAAGCGTGAAACGAATTTTCACTTCACTCTTCACACTTCACCATAAATAAAGGAATAACAAAATGACAGATAAAAAAACATTATTTATAGACGGCAAAGAAGTTGAATTTACAGACGAACCCAATCTTCTTGAAGTAATCAGAAAAGCAGGAATGAATGTTCCGACATTCTGCTACCGTCCGGATTTAACATCTTTCGGCGCTTGCAGAATGTGCGTTGTAGAGGTTGAAGGCAGAGGTATTCAATCTTCCTGTACAATGCCTCCGGAAAACGGTTTGAAAATTCATCTTAATACGAAAAGAACAAGAAGAATAAGAAAAACTGTATTGGAACTTCTTCTTGCAAACCATGACAGAAACTGCTTAACTTGCGAAAAATCGGGGAATTGCGAATTACAGCAATATGCAGAAGAATACGGCATAAGATCAATCAGATATCCGGATAAAGAACTTGATGAGTATCATCTTATAGATGCATCTAGTCCCTCAATCGTTAGAGATCCGAATAAATGTATTCTTTGCGGAGCCTGTGTAAGGGCCTGTACCGAATTTCAGGGACATTCAGTATTAGGATTTGCCAACAGAGGTTCAAAAACTGTTGTTCAACCTATGAATGGCAGACCGCTCGGACAGGTTGACTGCGTAAACTGCGGACAATGTGTGGCTGTTTGCCCGACAGGCGCATTAACAATTAAATCCGACGTTGAACAAGTTTGGTCAGAAATTACAAATCCTGATAAAAAAGTTGTTGTTCAAATGGCGCCTGCTACCCGTGTTGCAATTGGCGAAATGTTTGGACTTGAACCGGGCGAAAATTCTATCGGCAAAATGAATGCAGCACTCCGCAAAATAGGATTTGATTTAATATTTGATACTAATTTTGGTGCAGACTTAACAATTATGGAAGAAGCAACAGAATTTTTATCAAGACTCAAAAGCGGGGAAAATCTTCCGATGTTTACATCTTGCTGCCCTGCTTGGATTAAATACTTGGAAACGGAACATCCTGATATGCTGAACCACTTATCAAGCTGTAAATCTCCGATGAGTATGCTATCACCAGTTTTAAAAACACTTGTACCGGAACATTTTAATATACCAAAAGAAAATCTTGTTGTTGTGGGAATAATGCCTTGTACGGCTAAAAAATATGAATGCAAACGTCCTGAACTCACCCAAGATGGTGTACCTGATACAGATTACGTTCTGACAACGCAGGAACTTGGCAGAATGATTAAGGAAGCCGGTATAAACTTCAATATACTTGAACCTGAAGCCCCGGATTCTCCGTTTGGCGAATACACCGGTGCAGGTACAATATTTGGTGCATCAGGTGGTGTTGCAGAAGCGGCAGTAAGAACGGCTTATGAATTTGCGACTTCAGAACCGCTTAACGATGTTGACATTAAACAAATGCGTGGAACTTCAAACAGATGCCGTGATATCGAACTTGATTTGAAAGGTACAAAACTTGTCGTAAGAGTTGTATCAACTCTTAAAGAAGCTGAAAAATCTTTAAGAGAAATAAAAGAAGGTAAAGCTCAATTTCAAATGCTTGAAGTAATGGCCTGCCCCGGCGGCTGTATCAACGGCGGCGGTCAACCAAGAAGCTGCGATGATTCAAAAATTAAAGAGGAACGAGCACAAGGACTTTATAAAGAAGACGCATCTCTTCCTTACCGAAAATCACACTTTAATCCATCAATCAGAAAACTTTATAATGAATATCTTGAAGAACCTAATTCACATAAAGCACATGAGTTGCTTCACACAATTTACACAAACAGATTTACAGGTTCTTATAAAGACATATAAAAAAAACTCCCGAATATTCGGGAGTTTTTTTTAAAGTTCTTTTCTTCTTACATAGCCTATAAAATATATGAAATAACGTAATTATCCATTGACATACACAAAACTAGAATAAATTTGTCATTCTGAGCCAATAATAAGAGTTTCTTCAGGTTACGCACTCAGAATGACAGTTAGACGAAAAATCGCATTACTGTTATGTATGCCATTGGATAATTATGTAAATAATAATTAGTACAAAATTAATTCAGTTATAAAAATTAAAATTCTCATCAAGCTCTGACTCAACCAGTTTTATTAAATCAGAGCATTTTAAGTATAGGTTGTATAAATGAAGAAGAGGTATCTTATAGCATTAATAGTCATGCTTTTTACTCTTAGTATAAGCTACAAATTTTGGCTTATTTTTAAGACAGTTACTTCTGCCAAATTTGATTTTTATATTTTCGTTATAATTGCATTTGTTTCATACTTAGGAGGTTTAAAACTAACTGACTATCTTGCAGACCTAAAAGACATCGAACATCAATCAAGAATTGAAATTTCTTTTGTTCTAATTTTTTTCTTGATTCTATTCATACCGATGTCTCACATTAACAAGGATATAAAATCAAATAATGAAAATAGAAATCTTGCTAAATATAAACCGCTTTTTGTAGAAAAATATAAACTTAATTATAATTTTGGAAATGATTTTAATAATTGGTTTAATGACAGATTTAATTTTCGATATCCGCTGTTTGTCCTTAATAATAGGTTTAAATTAATTTTTAATCCTTTATTAGAGACAAAAGATGCATTTTATAATCGTAAAACAAATTTTTTTGGTTTAAAAAGCCATATTAACTATGATGCAAAAATTTTTACCACAGAACTTCAAAATAAAGCTGGATTAAACTTGCGAAAACTGAATGAATTTTGTGAAAATAACAATATAAAATTATATATACTGGTAGTACCATATTCTGAAGATTTATATATTGAAAAATTAGATATTAAAAAAAATAAAACTAATAAAATAGATAGTGTTATTAGTTCTGTACAGGAAAAAGCCGGCATAAAAATTATTTATCCAATAAATGAACTCAAAGAAGCAAAAAAAAACGGATATGTGTATTACAAGACAGATCACCATTGGAGTGAATATGGCGCGTATATAGGTTATCATAAATTAATTTCCGAAATCAGAAAAGATTTTTCTAATGTCCCAATCCAAAAAGAAAGTGATTTTAATATTTCTTATAATACAAAAATTTGTAGTGAATGGGATAGAAATTTTGGAATCGGAGGAACTTTTCATTCATATTTTCCCTATTTAGAAAATAATAGAGATAAAATTCTTGATGTGCAATATAAATACTATGATAATAAAAATAAAAATCTGCTTAAATCAGAAATTATTGATTTACCAAAGAAAAAACAAAAAAATTTTTATTACCCAAATGGGGCGGACTTAAGAGTTCTACAGATTGGAACCAGTATGAATGAAAATCTATTAGAATTTACACCCTATTCATTTAAAAATTTAAAATATATAAGGATTAATGGTGTAAAAGGTATACCAAACGAAAATGAAGCATTCAAAATTATGAAATATCATAAACGTGAGATTCTTAGTTTCAAGCCGGACATTATGATTTTATGTCTTGTACCATATAATTTTTATAATCTTGACTACATGTTTAAGGAGGCCGAATAATGCTGTTTAGCTCAATGACATTTATTGGACTATTTTTACCATTATTGTGTGCTGTTTATCTCCTCATAAAAAATAAATATCATAATGCAATTTTACTTATTGCAAGCTTAATATTCTATGCCTGGGGAGAGCCAAAATTCTTGGCAATAATGCTTTTATCCATTATCATTAACTATTGCGGGGCACTTATTATTGATAAATATGAAGGGGCAAGAAAAAAAGTTGCACTTGTTATTACAATCATACTTAATCTTGGAGGATTAATTTATTTTAAATATATTAACTTTATTATTGATAATATTAATCTGATATTTCACGGACATATAGATTTTATCAAAATTACCTTACCGCTTGGAATCTCCTTTTATACTTTTCAAGCTATTTCTTATATCATAGATGTATACAGAGGGGAGTGCAAAGCACAAAAAAATATATATAAACTTGCACTATTTATCTGTCTGTTTCCACAACTTATAGCCGGACCTATTTTAAAATATCATGATATCGCAGAACAAATTGATTCAAGAGTTGTTAATTTTGAAAAAGTTGATGAAGGTGTTAAACGCTTCATAGTCGGACTATCAAAAAAAATGCTGATTGCAAATACAATGGGATTTGTCGCAGATAAAATTTTTACACAAGCTCCTGATAATTTTTCTCCGCTTGTTGCCTGGATAGGTTCTATATCCTATTCTTTTCAGTTATTTTTTGATTTTAGCGGTTACTCCGATATGGCAATAGGTTTAGGGCTTATTTTCGGATTCAGGTTTATGGAAAATTTTAATTATCCCTATATTTCAAAATCAATTACCGAATTTTGGAGAAGATGGCATATTTCATTATCAACCTGGTTCAAAGAGTATGTTTATATTCCACTTGGAGGAAATCGAAAAGGTAAGATAAAACAACTTAGAAATTTATGGATTGTATTTTTACTTACAGGTATATGGCATGGAGCAAGCTGGAATTTTATAGTTTGGGGATTATGGCACGGATTCTTTATAATCTTGGAAAAAGTTAGCGGAATTGCCAATAATACTGAAAATAAAATTACAAATTTTTGCAAACATATTTATTGTATTTTAGTATTTATTATAGGTTGGGTTATCTTTAGGGCCGAAAATTTATCTTATGCATTAACTTATATCAAAAACATGTTCGGGTTGGTTAAAGTTCATGATGTCGAATACCTTCTTTCATATTATGGCGGAAGATATGAAATATTAATAGGTATAATTGCGTTAATATGCTCTATACCTTTGTTTGCAAAATACAGAGAAAAATTTCAATATGATGGCTCGTTAAAAAGAAAAGTCGCAAATTTATTTATAAATATTTGTTTAATTTGTCTTTTAATTTTTTCACTTTCGGCAATTGCAGCTTCAACCTACAACCCATTTATCTACTTCAGATTTTAAAAATAAAAGCTCCCGAAACCATTCATCGGGAGCTTTTATAAATACACAAGACCTATTTTACAGCTTTTTTTACAGCGTCAGTAATATCAGAACCACCGTATAAAACAACACTCTTTGTTAGAACAATATCATATCCGCCAGCTTTTGCCTGAGCTTCAATTTGTTTAGAAATATTGTCATCTATAGCAGTTAATTTTGAAGCGTAAGTCTTATCCATAGCAGTTTTTTTATTTGCTAATTCTTTTGAATATTTTTCTTCTAAAGCTTGTTTTTTCTTAACATCAGTTGTAGCAGCAACTTCTTTTCTTGCTTTCTCAACAAATGCAACTATCTCTTTAGTTTTAGCCTGCTGTTCTTTCTTCAAAGCCTGAACCTGAGAAGAAGAATTCACAACATCCTGAACATTAACCACAGCGATTTTAGACGGTACATCAGACATCGCAAAATTACAGAAAGTTACCCCAGCTGCAAATGTCAATAAACCAACCGATAAAAATTTAATTTTGTTATTCATATTTTCTCCCTCATACACTGCCCGTTTTAAATTTAATTAAATATCTCATCTATAGGATTGATATTTTAAATTAAATATTTACAAGCATAACTATATCATGTATAATAATAGCAGGTCATATTGAAATTTTGCGGGAAAATAAAGATTTGTTACAATTTTGTAATATAACTTAAAAAAATGTTTTTATTTCAGCTCCTAAGCGCAAAAATAATAGATGACCAGACTTAAATAAAATATATTTTATAAAGTAAAAAAGGTGAATAAATGAAAAAGATTAACTCGAGAAAATATATCTTAAATGCAATGTTATGTTCTGCATTGTTTGTTTCTGCATCATTTCCCCCTGCTAATGCCGATGCGCTAGGAGGTGCAACAATTACCCCGCAACAAATGATGTTGCAAGAAGTCGGCGCACAAAGCGGTTTGAACCAAATGCATGATACTAATTACCTGAAAGAAAGATATCAGGATAATTACCGGAATGAAGATTATAACTATTATCAGGAAAGAAAAAAGTTAGAAAAAGATCCTAATGCAGGAAATCAGATTATACAAAATTATAATGGCGGTTCAATTCAGCAGGCTACAGTAGAAGAACTTAATACAAAAGGGGTATTTGTAAATTCTGTAGAAGTTGCCCCATCCGAAATTTTGACAAAAGAAGAAATTAATAATCTTGTTCAGCCGATAGTAGGAAAAAATGTATTTATTGAAGATATTCAAAAAGTTATAGACAGTATTAACAATTTGTATGCCGAAAAGGGCTTTGTAACTGCAAGAGCATTTTTACCCGAACAGACTGTTGAAAATGGAAACATTTATATTGCTTTAACAGAAAGTAAAATTGGCAGCATTACGGTAGAACAAAACAGATGGACTAAAGACGGCTATATCACAAGCAGATTACCCCAAAAAGAAGGTGAACTCTTTGATATTGTTGAACTGGAAAAAGATGTTTTAGATTTTAACAGATATAATGAAGGTGTAAAACTTACAGCAAACTTAAAAGCCGGAGAAAAACCGGGAACAACTGATATTGAACTCGTAGCAGATGAAACATTCCCGTTCCACATAATGGGTATTATGGATAACGCCGGCCGCTACAATACAGGAAGCATCCGTGGTGGTGCCATGATTTATGCAGACAGTTTATTCGGACATAGAGACAGGGTTTCATTAGGTTCGTATTTCTCAAGAGGTGCACAGAGCCCGTTCTTTGATTACAACTTTCCGGTAAACAAACATGACGGCCGCGTAGGATTCATGTTCTCATCTACATTTGCAGATGTAAAATACGGACCGCTTGTTCCTTTGAAAATCGGCAGTAATGCATATCAATATTCATTGTACTATACACAACCTATAGTAAGAAAACCCGGTTTTGAATTAAAGGCATACGGTGGATTAAACTATAAACGTGCAAGAACATTCAGTGATATTAATGTTATTGATGATTGGCTCGGAAGTACAGATAATATAACATCAGCAGAAGTAGCTTTAATGATGAGAAAAGATACTAAATACGGTATTTGGTATTTAAATCAGGATGCATATTATTCATTCCCTATATTTAACAGCGACAGAGATAATAACTACTTTAAATACAGCGGTAGTATTGTAAGATTGCATGATTTTTCTCATGGTATAATCGGTCAATTAAGAAGTAATTATCAAATTGTTCCAGGAGATAAAAGAATTCCTTACTTAGACCAGATGCAGACAGGTGGTTTGGCAACAGTAAGAGGCTATTCAGAAGGTATGATGATAGGTAAAAACGGTTACTTCATCAGCGGTGAACTTATGTTTCCGATATTGCCGAGAGAAATAACAAGCCCAAGATCTGGTGAAAAAATTCCGTTTATCGGAAAATATGTAAAAGGTGCAGTATTTGCCGATACAGCCGGAATCTTCCCGACAGCAAGCGAAGATATTTATGGCGGCAGCTACTTTGCAGCATCAGTCGGTATGGGCTTGAGAGTCCAACTCCCGGGTGATTTAAGTGCAAGACTTTATTGGGGCTATCCGTTAATCAGTAACCATTGGGAACCGGATAGAAAGCTTGGACGTTTCCACTTTGAATTAACACTTGCTCCAAATATTGATGCATTATTGGCATCAAGAAGTACGGCTGCAGTTCCTAAAACTCAGTTCCAAAAAAATGTTGAAGCAGAATATGTCAATAACTATGATGACATAAGACATTATGACTACTTCCGTGATGGCGGCGGCGGTTCCTTATAAAAAATATTGAACAATAAAAATTATGCGGTAACATTAAAGTTATCGCATAATTTTTTTATGCATATTAGAGGGTTTAAAATGACAAAAGGTATATTTATTACAGCTACCGGAACAGATATAGGAAAAACTTATATATCATCTCTTATTGTAAAAAATTTAAGAGAACAGGGGATTAATTGCGGGTATTTTAAACCTGCTTTAAGCGGTGCTGAAATTATTGAGGATAAAATTATCCCTGGAGACTGTGAATACGTATTAAAACGTGCAGGAATGAGCTTAAATCCGACGGATTACGTATCTTATATATTCAAGCCGGCTGTATCTCCACATTTAGCAGCAGAAATTGAAAACAAACCGATAAGTTTAGACAAAATAAAAACTGATTTTGAACGTATAAAAAGAGAATTTGATTATATAGTTGTAGAGGGCGCTGGAGGAATAGCCTGCCCGTTTAATCTTTCTCAAACAAAACTAATTACAACTGACGTTATAAAAGCACTGAGGCTTGATATAATTATTGTTGCACCCGCAGAGTTAGGAACAATAAATTCCACAGTACTCACTGCTGATTATGCAAAAAATCATGGAATAAATGTTAAAGGGATAATTCTGAACAATTACGATGAAAATAATTTTATGCATAAGGACAATAAAATTCAGATTGAAACTTTAACAGGAGTTAAAGTTATTGCGACAGTGAAGAATGGCGAAAATGACATAAAAGACTTATCAAATGATTTTAAAGAGGTATAAATGGAAAACTGGGTTGAAAAAGATTTGGAATATATATGGCACCCGTGCTCGCAAATGAAAGATTATGAGGAGTTAAATCCTATTGTTATAAATAAAGGCGAAGGAGTTTATCTTTATGATATTGAAGGTAACAGATACCTTGATGTAATAAGTTCATGGTGGTGTAATCTTCTCGGACATTGCAACCCTAAAATCAATCAAGCCGTGAAAAAACAAATTGACGAACTTGAACATGTTATATTCGCAAATTTTACACACACAGAAGCAATAAAACTATGCGAAAGGCTTTCTAAACTTCTGCCAGAAGGACTTTGTAAATTCAATTTTACCGATAACGGCTCATCCGCAATTGAAGCTGCGATGAAAGTAAGCTTCCAATATCACCAACAAACCGGAAATCCTCAAAAAACAAAATTTATGGCATTAACAGACGCCTATCATGGAGAAACAATAGGGGCACTATCTGCGGGGGACTGCGATCTCTATACAAAGCTCTACAAGCCAATATTAATGGATATAAAAAAAATACAGGCACCTGACTGCTTCAGATGCCCTTACGGTAAGGGCAGAAATAATTGTGATTGTAAATGCTTTGAACATGCAGAAAAGGCATTCAAGAAATACGGAAATGAAACAGCGGCAATGCTTGTAGAACCACTGTTACAGGGGTCTGCAGGAATGAAAATTTATCCGCCTCTTTACCTGAAAAAATTAAGAGAAATTTGTGATAAATATAATGTACACCTTCTTGCAGATGAAATAGCAACAGGATTTGGAAGAACCGGAAAAATGTTTGCATTTAACCATGCAAATGTTTCTCCTGATATTATGTGTCTTTCCAAAGGCTTAACAGGCGGTTATATGCCAATGGCACTTTTCGTTACAACTAAAAAAATATATGATGCTTTTTATGCGGATTACAATACAGGGAAAGCATTTATGCACAGTCATACATATAGCGGCAATCCTCTTGCATGTTCCGCGGCAAATGCTGTTCTGGATATTCTTGAAGACGGCTCCGTATTAAAAAAAGCACAAGAAAATGCTCTCTACTTCAACAATATAATAAATGATAAGTTCCTAAATCACAAAAATGTCGGTGAAGTCAGACATATAGGGCTTATTAATGCAATTGAACTAGTGAAAGATAAATCAACAAAAGAGCCGTTTGACGGCAAACTAAGAACAGGTTATCAAATTTATAAAAAAGCACTCAAACGCGGTCTCATATTACGGCCATTAGGCGATGTAATCTATTTTAATCCACCGTTAATAATAGATAAAAATGCTATGGATTATGCCGTAGAAACAGCATTTGAGTGCCTGAATGAAGTTTTACCGGATTAAGGCAAGTTTTTAAAATATTCATCAGGATTTTTTAAAGCTTCAACAGAACAGGAAAGCCCGTTTAAACCAGATGTTGAATCTTTATCACAATACTTACTATTCTCATCATCTCTGTTATTACTTCCGTCATACCCCTTTAAAGCACCGGTTTCATGATCAATTCTAAATAAGAATACATCATGGCCAAGCAGATTTGGGGCTTTTTTGCCGTTTGTATCAACACCGATTAAAAGCTCATCTGTATTTGAGTTATCTACAAAAATAAAACTGCCATCCACAGCAACAAAATTCCCGTCATCAAACCACCATTGTGCACTGCCCGATAAACTATTTTTATTGTACGTACGATAAAAAGCCGTAAACCAATTAGCAAAACTTTCTCCCTCATTTGGGACGTATTTAGTACTACCGATATAAGTTTTTAATAGCACATCAAATTCATACATCCCAAAATCTTCAGCCTTAGGAATATATCCTTCATCATCAATTAATCTTTGCATAGCCTGAGCTATAACAGAATAAGATTTTTTAAATGATGTTTCCAAAACTTTTTTACGATAATTCCCAATTAAAGCGGGCATCGTAAGTGCTGCTACAACACCGATGATACCAAGAGTTATCAAAACCTCAGCCAATGTAAATGCCGTTTTTTGTTTTAGTGAAGAGTGAGATGTGAAGTGTGAAACAAGGTTACTTCCCTCCCTGATTAGGGAGGGAATATGGGTGGGTAGCAATCTTCTATTGTTTGATTGATTGAAAACCATCCTAAATACCTCTCCCAAAACGATACTCAATCGTT
>CALUVX010000077.1 GCA_944324295.1 Candidatus Gastranaerophilales bacterium | reverse complement strand
AACGATTGAGTATCGTTTTGGGAGAGGTATTTAGGATGGTTTTCAATCAATCAAACAATAGAAGATTGCTACCCACCCATATTCCCTCCCTAATCAGGGAGGGAAGTAACCTTGTTTCACACTTCACGTTTCACTCTTCACTAAAATCAAAACTTGCCTTCACACTCGCAGAGGTCTTGATAACACTTGGGATAATCGGTATTGTTGCCGCATTAACGATGCCTGCTTTAATTGACAATCATAATAAAAAAGTGGTGGAAGCCCGTCTTGAGAAATTTTATTCAAGTATGAATCAGGCAATCCGTATGGCAGAACTTGATTACGGCCCACGTGAATACTGGTTTGAGGATAATAGCGACAGAACTTTGCAGGAGGAATGGTGTAAAAAATATATTATTCCTTATATGAATGTAACAAAAACAGGTCTGGTTAATCAGGGCGGAAGTTCAGGAGGCTCTGCTTTTTTTACTATATTTTTTGCAGATGGCAGTGCTGTTTCTATGGCTCTCGGTAATGGCAGGGATTGGCTCTTTTTTCCCGGTAATATCAATAAATTGTGCTTTTTCATTTTATTATAATCCTGTTCGAAAAACTGATGGCAGTTTTTACCAATGGAATTTTGAGCCCTATATGTCGAGCTGGGATGGGAAGGAAAGCTCTTTAAAAAAATCATTCAACTTTTGGCTGTAACGAAAATTCTGGCTGGCCTGCATATTGTACCCGCTGGATACAGTATAACGGCTGGAAAATCCCAAAAGATTATCCGTTCAGGGTTAAGTATAGATAAATTGTCTTATATTTTAGCTTAAAGGGTAATAGTTTATTTTTCAGGACTTATTTAACCTTAGTTTAGCAAAATAAGGGGTGAGGTTAAATGAAGAAAATAATATTATTGTCATTTGTAATGCTTTTGGCAGCGGGTTGCGCACAGGCAGGAATTTTTTCCAATATATTCGGTTTCAGGAATTACAACAACGGATACTATTATCCTCCGAACTATCGCTACTCAAACGGCAGCTATTACCGTCCGCCAAGGTATAACAACTATTATTACAACAATAACTCATATTATAACAGAAATCCTTACCGTTATAACAGGTATTACAACAGAAATAATTATTACAGACGTCCTGTAATTTTGAGGTCAAATGTCAGACGGAGTATGGCTGACAGTAATGAAAAACTTGTTGCAAATCAATTTTCCGGCATTGATAAACTTGAACAAAAAATCCTTCTCCAAACCTATGAATACGACTCTGCTAAAAACCGTATAGAAAGGCTTGAACAAAGAATTTTTGGAGCATCACAGCAGGGAGATTTGGTAGAACGGTTCAGAACGTTAAAAGATGTGTCCAAAAATTACAAAGCTTATAATCCTGACAGTATGTATCAGGAACAGAATTATTCTGCCAAAAATTCTTACAGACCGCCGATTTTTACCGGAACTTCGGGCAGCGGCTGGCAAAATACGCTGTGGGGAAATTTTAAAAATCAGTTTGTAGGCATGCCGACGGGGTATACACCGGCAATGGATCCTGCTTATATGGATTATTTTGAGGCCGAACGTGCGATGATGGGCGGGCATGGAGAGTCTGCTGATATAAGAACCAACAGAGGCTATTATAGCTCAAATACTGATCGCGGGATGACGACAGGAGTTACGATATTGGATTGACTTTCTGTTTAAAATCATTAATATCATTCATATAGATGATTATAACACTCTTAAAATAAGTCATAATTATCTCAAAAGAGTGGTATAAAATGCCTTTCAGATACAGGTTACAAAAAGTTCTTGATTTCAGAATTCGTAAAAAAGAGGAACAGCTTACAGTTGTTCAAAAAGCACAGCAGGCAGTTTATGAAGCTGAAGAAAATATAAGAAAAAACGAAGAAGAAATCAGAATGACAAAGCAAAACATGCGTCAGGCAGACCCTATGATGTATGAAACCTACGACAACTATCTGATTTTTCTCTGGGATAAAGCAGAAAAATTGGAAGCAATTCGAGAGGAAGCTCAAAGAAAACTTGATGAAGAAAAGGCTATACTCGTAAAACTTGAACAAGGTGTTAAAGTTCTGGAAAAGCACAAAGAAAAGAATAGAGAGGCTTATATAGCAGAAGAGAAGGTCGCAGAACTCAAACAGTATTCCGAACTCGGGGTTACACGATATTTCCGCCAGAGTCAGGAAAGAGCCGAAGAAGAAGAGGAAATTCTCAAAAAGTTAGAAGAAATAGACGGAGGTAGTTATTAAAAATGAATGTAAGTACAGCTTCAGCAGCCGCAACTGCAAGTACATCAGATGTAAGTTCGACACAGTCTCAGTCAAAAACAAAGAGTACAAATAAAACTTCGGATAAATCTTTTGAAGATGAGATGAAGACCGCTTCTGAAACGGAAGAAACTAAAGAGTCCGAAGAAGTCAAAGCTTCAGAAGATAACAAGGCATCTGAAAATAAGGCCTCTAATAAAACTGATAAAGATAAACTTTCTGAGGAACAGAATAATTCTGATGATATTGTTACCCAGGAGATGCTAAACGGAAGTGTTAATTTCACGGATTATAAGTATCATAATGAAGGACAGTCAATCTTATCCCAAAATATTCAAAATCTTTTAAATACAAAAGATTTGATGAATACAGTTAATTCTGCCTCTACCTTCAATTATGATGTTATAAATATGTCGGATAGTGATGCAAACTTTTTTGCAAACCTTGTTCAAAATACTGACATGTCTATGAAAAGTATTGCCGCTCAGATTAATGATGCCGCAAATTCAGGAACCCAAAATGTTCAGCAAAATGTACAGGTTTCATCTGTTTTAATGGAAAAACTTTCAGATTCCATGAAAACAAACCAGCCGTTTAGAATTGACTTTGACAAAGATGTTTCTGTCATTATAAAGGTTAATAAAGACGGTTCTCTGGCTGCAAACTTTATTCCCGGAGATAAGGCTGTTGAGCAGTATTTGCGTAACAATATTGCATCTTTGAGACAAAGATTTGATGAACAGAATTTACCTTATTCTCAATTGAGTTACAGCAATTCCCGCCAACAGCAGCAGCAAAGAAGACAAAATAGACAAGGAGAAAAGTAATGAACGATTCATTTATTACCGCACTCAATACTCAAAAATCAACAACTAACTGGATGGATGTTATTGCAAGTAATATGACTAATGTCTATACTCCAGGTTTTAGAGAACAGCAGGTTACGTTTAAAACATTTTTAGGCGGTGCAATTTCTGACGATTATGACAAAAAAATTGATCAGGGAAAATCTACTCCTGGTACATCTAAAGAAAACCTCTTTTTGGAAGGAAAGGGTTTTTTCCTTGTCAAAAATGCTGAAGGGAAAAGTATTTATACAAGACTCGGTGAATTTACCTTTGATAAAGAGGGTGTATATAGAGACCGCAGCGGAAATACAGTTCAGGGTTATATTTTAAATGATAAAGGTGAAATAATGCAAGGTACAAAATCAATAGCTTCAGACCTTTATCAGGAAACAGTAATGAAGGGCGGAGCATTAGATATTCCAACTACTAATATAAAGTTATGGATTGATCCAAATAACGGAAAATTTTTAGGTAAATATGATGATTATGAGATAGGCAATGACGGAACTATTTATGGGAAAGCGGATAACGGAAAACGTTCTGTTCCTCTTTATAGGGTTACAATTCGTAATTTCCATAATGCTGCCGCATTATATGAATTTGAAGACGGACAGTTTCTGGAAACAGAAGAATCCGGCAAACCTGTAATGGGTGTTGGGGAAATTCGTTCAGGACTTTTAGAAATGTCTAATGCAGACTTTAACGCAAATATTTCTTATTATCAAATGGCAAAATTACAAATGGAAGTTTCCAACAAGTTAATTTCTTCAAATAAAGAATTGCTTGAAGAAGCTCTAAGGCTTGTAGGAAACTAGATATATATATTATTTTAAACTCCATTATACAAAAGAGGATTTTCTCTTTTGTATTTTTTTATTTTTTATTTAGGTCTTGAAAAACTAAAAAAATGGTTTATAATAATAAAAAAAGGAGTGGAAGCATGAACAAAATATTTACGAACAAGAAATTCGGGGGGGGGCGTTCTAAGCACTCCTGCCAATAGTTTTGGGGAATTATGTGGACTAGAAAAACGCGGCTTTACATTAGCCGAGATGATGGTAGTGATGTTAATCCTGAGTATTGTCATGGCGGCAATGGCCCCTGTGATG
>CALUVX010000076.1 GCA_944324295.1 Candidatus Gastranaerophilales bacterium | reverse complement strand
TCGTGATAATAGCATATCTTCTTACCCTCTTACCTTCCAATCTTCCATTTACGAGATCGCGCAACAGGTGCGCGATGACAAAATCTAAATAGGCCTGCCATCTTGCCTTCTTGGCCTCTGTTAGCTCAGAACGCCCCCCCCCCGAGTAACATTTCGTAATAAATCTTTCATAAAAAAACTCCTTTCCTAAAAAAACAATCTGTTATAATAATTATAACAGATTGCGCATTTTTTTCAAGATTAGTCCACATTCGCCGACAAACAAGTCTTTTCATAGTGAAGTCTGTCATTGAACTTATTAATCCTTCCCATAACTTCTTTAAACATCGGAATAGGAAGACTTTGTTTCCCGTCTGATAAGGCATTTTCAGGATCATGATGAACTTCTATCATTATTCCGTCAGCACCTACAACAAGTCCTGCCTTTGCCATAGGTTCAATCAGGTATCTCTGTCCTGTACCGTGGCTTGGGTCAACTATTATAGGAAGATGTGAATATTTTTTGATAACAGGTATTGATGCAATATCCATAACATTACGGGTAAATGCACTGTCAAAACTTCTTATGCCGCGTTCGCAAAGAATTACGTTAGGATTTCCGTTATACATAATATGTTCGGCTGCAAGCAAAAATTCTCTTATAGTACTTGCCAAACCGCGTTTCAAAATGACGGGCTTTCTGCATCTTCCGACAGCATGAAGTAATTTAAAGTTTTGAACGTTTCTTGCACCAATCTGCAATACGTCAATGTACTCACACATCATATCCAAATCAGATGCGTCCATAACCTCAGAAACGGTCAACAAACCTGTTTCCTTACTTGCTCTTTTCAAATATTTTAAAGCCTTTTCTCCATACCCCTGAAAATCATAAGGGGAAGTTCTCGGCTTGAATGCTCCGCCCCTTAAAAACTGACAGCCCATTTCCTTAGCAGCAAGTGCAACTTTTATTAAACCGTCATAGTCTTCTTCAACGGAACAAGGTCCAACCATTGCAACAGGTTTGTTATTCCCGCCAATTTTAACTCCGTTTGCAAACTCTATAATTGTATCATCCGGCTTTCTGTCGCGTGATGCAAGTCTGAATGGTTCTCGGATTATCTTAACCTCTTTAACCCCATCAAATGCTGCAACTCTGCCCGGGGTAACCGTGGTTTTATCACCGATTGCATCTATTACGCTGTGTATCTGTCCCTGATTAAATCTTATATCAAATCCGTTATCCTTTAAAAAATCAATAACTCTTTGAATTTGGACTTTGGTAGCGTTACGCTCCATAATTATAATCATAGCTGTATTCTCCTATATATATTCGGCAAAAATAAGTGTATCACGAACTAAACCCTTTAACAAATTATTTAACTTTATTCTTAATCTTTTTTAGCAAATTAACCGCAGGAAAATAACCCGGTAAAATATAAATACAATCTTCCAGAGCTTTTGCAGCCTGTTTAAAATCTCCTTTACCATAATAAATATAAGCAAGAAGATAATGAAGCTCCGGATCATGATAAAAATAATTTTTTGCTTTATTCAAAAAATACATACACTGTTCAGGGTAATCATTGTTATAAAACACTCGTCCGATAAATTTATGAACCTCAGGATTAATAGTAAACATAAAGTCCGCATATCTTATAATATTTTCAACATATTCGCCTTTAAAATAGTGCAGAAGTAAATTCAAATCTATCTCAAGGAAATTTCTCAACTCAAAATATGAGGGATATTCCCGTATATCAGACTTAATCATTGATATCAGAAATGAAGCCCAATGCGCTCTGATATCAGTATCTTTTACTGCATCAAAAAGAACTCCGGCCTTTTCAATATTATCTGATAAAAGTTCATAATAACCATTTTCCAGAATACAGCCCTTTTTTATAAAAAATTGCTGACAGTCAGTATCAAGTTCTGTCAACAATTTTTGTTTAGCTTTTTTGTAATCCAAATCCATAAAAATTAATATCTGTTATTATCATTATTGAAAGTAAAATCCGGCATCATAGAATTCATCATTACAGCCTGCATAACTCTCGGATCAATATTTTGACCTTTTTGAGCTTGAGACATAAGCATTGGAAGCATATTCATCATATTGTTTCCATTGCTATTATTGCTGCCTAAAAGCATACTAAGCTCTGCCATTTTAGGATCCTGATACTGCATCATCTGAGTATATGGATTTTCTGATTGAACCGTTAAATTCAAACCGGCATCCTTCAGAGTTTGTATAGCTTTCAAAACTTCTTCATCACTTACCTGAGCTATTTTTTCACCGGTTTCGACTTCTGATGTAGAATCCAGCTTCTTCTTGTCAAAATCTTTAATCTTTTTGATATCCTGTTCTTCAAGCTGCTCTTTCTGGTTAATTGTTTCTTTAATATTTATAAGCTGTTTTTGTTTTACTTCTTGGTTTAAATCCGGAGACAAACCGTTGCCGTATGGAGCATTAATAAATTTATCAAGTTCAGACATTTCTTCCTGCGGGGCTTCTTCCGGTTTGCATGCCGGTCCGTCTGTCAAACAATCCCTGCCTTTTATTGCATATTCAACCAAATACTCATTCGGATTTAGTGCCAGAACCTTTTCATAAGCGGCTACGGCTTCATCTTTCAAATTAATATGAGTGTAAGCCATTCCCATATAATAGTATGCTAATGCATTAGAAGGATCTTTCTTCACTAAAGAAAACAACTCCTGCAAGCAACCTGTATAATTGCCATCTTTATATTTTTGAGCAACACTTTTTATGTTAGCATTCGGGTAATATATTGTTTCCTTATCAAGGCTGTCCGCCGAAACCGAAGGAGCCGGTTGTGAAGAATCTGGACTGCCGTTTATTGGCTGCAATTGATTAACGTCCTTTGCAAATACACATGTCGACCCGAGCACAAATAATACGGATAATGCCAAAACAATTTTCTTATTCATACGTACATCCTTTTTTCTCTCTTTTTAATAATTTTTTTATATAAATCAAGCTTTTATCTTATTATATACCATTTTCTTAAATAATCATAGTGTAAATATATGATTTATCGCAAACTAAATTTACATCCGCAGTAATTTTGCCTGTACAAGCCGAGTTCCCTGGAAATTCTATTTGTCTTAAGAAAACCGTCCTTCTTCTTAAAATCAATTGCAAGATAATTAAGACTATATTCTTCAGCAATCCTATTTCCTATTGAAGTAAGTTTATCAAAACTTTTATGCGGGCTTATAACTATTGATGTTGTAAAGTTATTTATCCCCTTTAATTTTGTAAACTCGGCAGTTTTTATTAAACGCATCTCAAAACACTTATCGCATCGTTTGCCTTTTTCAGGTTCGTGCTCAAGGCCTTTTACATAATCAAAATATTTTTGAGGTTCATATTCCGCCTCAACCAACTCACAACCCAAATGCGCACATAAAGTCCGCTCTGCGTCCAAACGCTTTTGATATTCTTGTGAAGGATAAATATTCGGATTGTAAAAATACGAATAAACCTGATATCCCATATCTTGTAAATAAGATATAGGATATCCGGAACAAATTGCACAACAGGTATGAAGAACTATTTTATCTTTTTTCTGCTCCAAGTTTTTCCACCCATTCCTTAAATTCTTTATAAGTTTTAACTCCGATGTAAACATCATTTCCTATCATTGTAGTCGGAGTTCCGTTTATACCGTGTTTGTATGCAAAGTCAATATCTTGTCGTAATCTTTCTGTAGCCGCAGGACTATTTGCATCCTGTTGAAGTTTTTGAAGGTCAAAACCAAGAGGTTTTGCAAGTTTTAAAATTTCAGCCTCTGTCTGAGGTTTCTTTTCAAAAAGAATATTATTCATATCCCATAGCTTGCCCTGTTCTTCAGCGGCAATAGCATATCTCGCATCTATACAGGAACCAAAATGAAACGGGGCCTGCAAATAAGGATTACACTCCGTATCAAGCGGAAGATTTCTGTGAATTATCTGAATTCCTTTCATTTCTTTTGCAAGTTTATGCATCATAACATTATGTACCGGGCAAATTGGGCACTGATAATCAGAGAATACATATATTTTTATTTTTGCATTAGTATCACCCAAAAGATTTCCCTTTACTGCATATTGATTTTTCTTATGGGAAAATTCACGGAATTCCAACTGCCTTTTTACCTGAGGTGTAAATTTATAAGTAGTACCTGTATAGGCTAAAAATCCAACACCGGCAAGCATCACAATAATAAAAGCAATTAAATAGCTTTTAACCTTAACTGCATCAAGAAAATCCTGAAAACTTTGTTTTATCGAATGTATAAAGCCGCCTTTTTTAAAATCAGTTGCTATACAGGCTATTAAAAGATCCAGTAAATATGTAAATGCACAAAGCACACATAATTTTTTAATCTCAAATAAACTTATACAAAGCAGCGTTATAGAAATTATAAACGCAAGCAAGCCTAGTGAAGCAATATAATCCAACGGATTTTTGAAAACTTCAAGAAACTTTAACAGTTTGAAATTTTTTAATTTCGGAGAAGCAAGAAAAATTAAAATAAATGAATAGAAAAACAACCCCCAATATGCTAGTGGTATACCTAAAAATTGGGATTCGACAGTTCTTGCTATACCATCACAATCTATAAACTCATTGATAGAACAAAAACTTGATAATGCGTAAGGATTAAAATTTGCATTATAATAAATAACAGCAAGCTTTATAGTAGTTATTATGCCGATTATGGCAAGAACAACTATTGAAATCTTTTTCTTCATCTCTTTTTCCATAAATAAACATCTCCTATTAATATACTTCCATAATACAATTTTTATTCCTATAAATCAATAGCATAAAGCAGAATAAATAAATCCTGCATTCGGGTAATTTTTTAACATACAAAAATAATATTTTTAGAATATATAAGAAATTATTTTAAACTTGAATTAATATAAGATATATGTTATAATGAAAAATACAGAGGAAGTTATTTATTTTTGAGAGGTTGATTTGAAAAAGAATTTATTTGACTTATTTCTGGAAAAAATCCTAAATGTACCCCTATGGATTAAACAGGCGATTTATCTGAAACTCGCTAAAGAAATGGAAGAACTAGGATGTGAAAGTTTTCTAAGAAATTATCCTAATGACACTTATTCAACATTTGTGCCAACGTTAACTTTCAAAGGTAAAACAGAATTAATGGAAAGAAAGTGCGGGCTGGATAACAACATTTACAATTTTTTGCAAGGTTGTGCCAATGAATACAGTATGCTTGAAATTTCCATCAACACTTTCCTTTCAATGGAAGAAGTTTCCAAATATTATGAACTATGCCTTGAACAAAATTTTATCAAAGTTCCTGATTCAAAAGAAATTCATGCTATGGCTGGTTATATTGCCGGCAAATTTAGAATAGGAGAATA
>CALUVX010000075.1 GCA_944324295.1 Candidatus Gastranaerophilales bacterium | reverse complement strand
TCTGGCCGTATTCCAAAACTTGTAAATCTGTATTCATTAACCAGAACTCAACACCTGAAAGTCCTGCTTTAATCATTCTATTAACAGCATTACCGCCGCCGCCGCCGACACCGATAACTTTAATATTTGTAGGATTTATTGGAGACCTTTGAGTTTGATCATTGCTTGTTGTTTCATCTTTTTTAGCAAAGATATCTGATACGAAATTTTCCACTTTTTTACCTCTTTTATGTAATTGTATAGTTGTCTATCTACAATAGTATAATAACATATTATTTTAAATAGAAAAAAAGTACAATAATTTATTTGGTAATTATGAACAAATTTTAATATAATACGGTAAAATCAGCATATATTAAGAAAAACGGCATGCCTTAAATTTATTTTATGTAAGCTGGCGGCATTGCCCAATGAAGTTTATCTGTCAATACCGAATAAAATTCTGCACCCTCAAGAAGAGCAAGTTTTGCACTATAGCGCGACTTTACAATATTAATTTCAGAATCAAATTCATAAAACTCCTGTCCATCAGCCGACAAAACATATTTATTTTTTACATCCGTACAAACAGTAATCTTTTCACAATCCGGAACAACAATCGGCCTTGCAGTAAGAGTATGCGGGCAAATAGGAACAATAACAAAGGCTTTTAAAGAAGGGGTTAAAACTGGTCCCCCAGCAGACAAACCGTATGCAGTGGAGCCAGTCGGTGTAGAAACAATTACCCCGTCAGCCAGATAATCGCATACATATTTATCATTAATTTTTAAAGAAAATCGCGATGTCCTGCCCATATCACAGCCCTTAACGACAAAATCATTTAATGCCGTGTAATCTCCACTTTCAAGCATTATCCTGTCCTGTACAATAAATTTCCCTTTTAAAATTTCATCAACAGATTTTTCAATATCTTCTTTGGAAGACTGTGAAAGAAACCCGAGACGCCCAAGATTTATCCCGAAAACAGGAGTTTGAAATTTTGCATAAAATCTGGCAGTCTTCAAAATTGTTCCATCACCGCCGATTACAAATACAAAATCAAACCCGCCTTTTAAATCATCAATATTTAAAATACCGGCATTAATATTTTTATCTGCCAAAAGTGCAGCAAGCTTTTCCTTTACTTCAACCGAATGAGAAATTTCAGGATTGTAACAGATTGCAAAATTTTTTATTTCCATAACGAGATGACTATACCATATTCTATATTTTTTTACAAATTACAGAAATATTTTATACTAATAAGTCATTTCCCAATTATCATTAAGCAATTGCCCAAAAGGTCCCCATTCAGATCCCGCAGATTCTCTTTGTTCTTCAGTTAAAGGGGCTGAAGTTGCACTATTGTTATAAGTATCAATAACTCCGTTATTATACAAAGCCATATAAAATGCATCTCTGCCCAAAATATTAGGACCTTGTTTGCCATTGATATCAACAAGTATATTTACAATCTTGTCATCATCCTTACTATATAACAATCTTATAGATTCTCCGCTTGCCAGCACATAAGATGTCGAAACATGAGAGGACAAATCATAGTTTGAACCGCTTAATAATTTATATGAATCAGCAAAACAAGGTGATAGAGAATTTGAACATGTTTCCACTATATTAAAATTATCCGTAATAAGTTTATTTGCATTTGCCGTAGAATTAATCCCCGCTTCTACAAGGTTAACTGCGTTTTTATTATTCATAAAATTAATTGCTGCCTGCTGTATTTCACTATAAACTTTATTCAGACGGGTTACATAAACTTTTCTTTGATGATTTGACATCAACGTCGGAATAGTCATTGCTGATACAACACCAATAATGCCAAGAGTTACCAAAACCTCAGCGAGTGTGAATGCTAATTTACGCGGCTTGTTCCACAGAGCCACGTGTGTTCCGGTTTTTACAATAGTAAAGATAGAACTTATTTTTTTTACATTACTTACAGTCAACATATATTCCAATTCCTCCAGAATTCATTATAACAAATTTTTAGATAATTACAATTACATAAAAAAAATTATATCGCAGTTTACACCAAACAACATCTTAAATGTCTCCCTGAACTTGTTTCAGGGTCTATCAATATAGAGATTCCGAAACAAGTTCGGAATGACAACTTGACTGTATTTTGAATACATTTAGTGTAAATGCTATATAAGTCCCTAAAAAAAAGAGGCAATAAATGCCTCCTATTCAACTATCTCTCTCTTTCTCATAGTAAAAGACTGCATTGCAGAGTACAGTTAATTACTGTAAAGGAGCTCTCCACAATGAGTCATTAAATTTATTCTGGTTAACATTAACGTCAACAGACAAAGTAACGTTGCTCGGAGTGAATACAAATACTAAATCGCCGACTTTTTGGGGTTTGCCATCAAGAGCATGAGCGGCACCGCATACAAAGTCAATCGTTCTCTGTGATTGTTCTTTATCCAAAAGATGAAGGTTTAAAACGATTGTTTTTCTGTTTCTCAAATGTTGAACAATGGTAGCAGCATCTTCAAAAGAACGCGGTTCCATAACTTTTACTTCGTAACCTTTAAAATTAGGATGATTAACAACTTTCAACTCACTTGGTTTATCTGCCTGAGGCTGATATGTATAAGCCGGATCAATTGCCAAATTGTCCTGAACAGGATAATCTTCATCAATTTCCTGAGCCATTTCATCAAAAATTGTCTCTCTTGGTTCAAATCCTTTTACTAAAAAATCCACTACTGATTTAATTTTGTCTGTAACTACTGCCACCGTTTTTCCTCCGTTTATCTTACTTTATAAATAATTTTCTACCTATCCTCAACATTGTTGCACCGTGCTTAACCGCAATTTTATAATCCTGGCTCATGCCCATAGATAATTCTTTCAAGTTACAATTAAAATCCGCTTCAAGTTTGCTTTTTATTCGGGCGACATCCTCAAAAAGACGATTTAATTCATCTTCTGACGCTCCAAGAGGTGCCATATTCATTAAACCCGCTATATTTATATTGGGAAGTTCCTTTATTGAGATAAAAGTGTCGAAAATTTCCTGCCTGGAAAACCCGAATTTTTGTTCTTCATTTGCATTATTAACCTGAAGAAGAATATTCTGAATTTTTCCTATATTATGAGCCTCATCCGATATAACTTTTGCAAGTTTATATGAATCAACGGAGTGAATATAATCAAAAGTTCCGAGAGCCTTCTTAACCTTATTGGTTTGAAGATGACCAATGAAATGAAACCTTGAATTATTCCTGATTTCCGCCGGAAGATTGTTAATCTTCTCGATTGCCTCTATTACCCTCGATTCTGCAAAATCTCTTAATCCGGCATTATATGCCGCAATTATTGCCGATTCGTCAAAATACTTTGTAACTGCAATGATATTTGGTTTATAAGGTGCGATGTCTTCCTGTATCTGTAAAAGATTGCGTTTAACTGTGTCTTGCATAAATAATCATCCTACCTCTACAAGAAGTTGAATATAATATTAATTGTACTCTATACATCAGACGGGGACAACTTTTTTATTTTCAACCTTTCCTCCGCTTTAAAATTTTCCCCGAAACCATGATGTCATCATGATTTCAGCTTATTTTACATTTCTTCAAGTTTGGTTAATATTTTGTAATATTGTCTCTTTTACGGCATGCCTTTTGTTATTTTGGGCATGCTACTGATGTATATTATTAGAATAAATCATATTTTTTTAGATTTTATACTTTAAATGCATGAGATTTTTTGATTTTTTTAAAGAAATCTGTATATAATTTCTTATGACCATTTCCGAAAAAGAAAAATTTAATACTGCATTTAAACTCCATTCACAGGGTAAAATTAATGAAGCTCTTAAACTTTATGAAGAAATTCTTCAATATAATCCCGATAATGCCGAAATTTTAAACCTTTCAGGCATTATAAAGCTTTCACAAAACAAACTTAATGAAGCAGAAAACCTCATAAAAAAAGCGGTTTCAATAAAAAAAGATGCATATTTCTACGAAAATCTTGCAAGAGTTTATGAGGCAAAAGCAGATTACCCGAAAGAAATAAAAATCCTTGAGGAAGCAGAAAAAGTTCCAAATTGCGGATTTGAAATCTATTTTCTTTTAGGCCTTGCATACAAAAATAATGTTGAATATGAAAAATCGGAAACAGCTTATTTAAAAGCAATCACACTTAATCCTAAATCAGAAAAAGCCTGTTATAATCTGGCAAGCCTGTATTTATTTTTGAATAAACCAGAAAAAGCAATAGAATACTTCAAAAAATGTCTTGAAATAAACCCAAATGATAAAGAAGTTCTCTACTTTCTTTCACTCGGCTATTTCAGAATAAAGGATTATGAAACCGGAATGCAATACTTCGAAAACAGGCTTTGCAGAGGCACTGCGATAACCTCTCAGGAAGTAACATATCCGAGTTTAATGAAAAAAGCCCCGCTCTGGAAAGGTGAGGACATCTCCGATAAAACACTATATACATATTATGAAGCCGGATTCGGCGATATGATAATGTTTGCAAGATATATTCCCGAACTTCAAAAACGCTGTAAAAAACTATTAATAAAACCTCAAAAAGAATTATCACAGCTTTTCAGAGATAATTTTCAAGGCGTTGAAGTTATGGACTTATTCTATGATGAAGATAAAACAAATTTTGATGTACATATTCCGTTTTTGAGCATTCCTTATGTTTTGGGGCTTAAAAATAATGAAATATTTATGCACCACGACAAATACTTAAAAGCAACACCTGATAAAACAGAATATTTTAAAGAAAAATTTTTTAATAATGATAAATTTAAAATTGCGATAAAATGGCAGGGAAACACTTATTATGAAACCGACAGAGTAATTAATGTAGAAGCTTTTGCCCCTCTTTTTAATCTAAAAAATGTAAAAATATATTCAGCGCAAACATTTGAAGGCTCTGAAGAATTTGAAAAACTTGCTTGCAAATACGATATAACTGATTTAAGCAAAAGTTTCAAGGATTTTTCTTACACGGCAGGTGCACTTGAAAATATTGATCTTGTAATATGCAGCGATACGTCTTTGGCCCACCTTGCAGGAGCTATGGGTAAACCATGTATAGTTTTGCTTCCATACAATTATAATTGGCGCTGGCACATGGATTTGACACACTGCGACTGGTATGACAGCGTTAAATTATTTAGGCTCGGTAAAAAGGAAAGCTGGGACGAATTAATGGTCAGAGTTGTTAAAAGTTTAAATAATAGTATTGACAAATTTTGAAATAAAGTAAATAATAAGAAAAAGTACAGGAGGCATAAATTATGAATTTAAGAGAGCTTAGAGTTGCCCACCCCCCGCGAAGTCAGCGCAGGGCAAGGCATTAAACGTTTTTACATTACCTAAAGCTAATACGCACGTATACACCTCTGACAATATTCATCGGGCAGCCTTTACCTTAGCCGAAGTATTAATCACTCTCGGAATTATCGGTGTTGTCGCAGCTATGACTATGCCGGCACTTATTAACACAACTCAAAAAAAAGAACTTGTTGCTCAATATAAAAAGACTTATTCTGTTATATCACAGGCATATATGATGATTTTAAACGATAACGGTGGCTTTTTAGAGGGCGTATTTACTTCCAATAATGATTATATTGATGTCTTTTCAAAATACATCAAAGATGTTAAGACTTGCAAAACTAATGAAGAGGTAACAAGATGTTATCTTGACTCTTATAAACATCTTAACGGAAGTGTTATAAACACTGATCCAGGCTCAACCCTCACTACTCCAGACGGAGCAACTTTGAGATTTTATCATATAAACAACAGCTGTACAGGAACAACAGAACTCAAAAAACCTATAGGATGTGGTAGAATCAGAGTCGATGTCAACGGAATTAAAAAAAACAACACTGTCGGGTATGACATCTTTGATTTTTACATTACACAAAACGGGATTTTACCAAGAGGCCATGAAGATACTGTTGCTGAAGAAGATGACCCATCAGGCTGGGGAAGAGGTATTACTATACTGACTAAAGGTAAAATCGATTATTAAAAATATTATTTCTTTTCAAACACCATAACATATTCATGCTTAAATATAAAGAACCCGCCGGCAAGCGCTCTGTAACGCCATAGATTTGCGGTTTTGCCTTTGGCACGTTCGTTGCCCTGGATATCTTTTACAATTATGCCTTTTAGTCTGAAACCGAGTTTCATCATTCTTGCCATACATTCAAAGCCTAATGGCTGAGCTTCGGAATTTTTGTAGCTGTCGCCGATTATAAGTGCGGCAAAACGCCCCTTTTCAAGCATATCGTAGCCGTTTTTAGCGACTTTTTCAAATAAATCGTAAAATTCTTCTGTAGTATCACAATTAGACAAATCTTCTTTTTTGTCAGAAAACTTTATAATATCATCATAAGGCGGATGAAGAATTAAAAATTGTGCTTTTTCTTCCCGCATAATATCCAAACTTGCCTGAACTTTTTCTTTTGCTTCTTCTGAAGCGGAATCCGCACAAATTATTCTGACATCTGTTACAAGCTGTTTGGGAGTAAATTTTTCAGATACGCTTTCTGCAAGCTCATCTTTAAGCTCAACACCGATACAGCGTCTGCCCATATTAACGGCTTCAATACCTGAAGTTCCGGATCCGAAAAAGAGGTCAAGAACAACATCATTCTTTTTAGTAAACCTTTCATACAACTGCTGTGCAATTTGCGGAATATAATTTCCGTGGTATTCGTTAGAATGACCGCCTTCCCTTAATCTTGCCGGAAATTCCCACAATGTATCAGTTTTAACATGGTCATAAGCCTTCCAGTTATTCAAATCAATATCACTGTAACGAGTAGTTTTGACAGGTTTTACGACCTGCAAATCCGCTGTCTTTGATTTGCTCCACGCTCCCCGAGTTTCGCCTTTGGAGCTTTGCTCCAGCAGGCTCAATCTGTTCGCTATCCGGACTTGCGCTGCTTCGTCCGTCCGCAAATCCGCTTTTTTTGAAGGTTTTAATTTTGTATTAATTTTTGCTCTTCCCAAGTCTTTTTCTCCCTTAATTTACAAATTACTTCACTTTTCACGCTTCACGTTTCACTTAATAACGGAAGAAAAGCATTATCTTTATACACAAAACATCTTATAGAAATGTTTCAAATTTGTAATCAAACATTTAGATGAATTTGTGTTTGATGTAGATTGAGATAAAGATTGAGGGAAGAGGGTATGGCAAGAATTAAACAGCTTTCAAAACATTTGATAAACCAGATTGCAGCCGGAGAAGTTATTGAACGTCCGGCATCTGTCGTAAAAGAACTTGTTGAAAATTCTGTTGACGCCGGGGCTACAAAAATAAGTATTGAAATCAACAATGACTGCCGTGATATCAGGGTTGCAGATAACGGCTCGGGAATTCATCCCGATGATATTATGCTTGCATTTTCAAAACACGCAACAAGCAAAATTGCAACAGATGATGATTTGTTTGATATTCATACTCTTGGCTTTAGAGGCGAAGCTTTAGCAAGTATAATTTCAATTTCAAAACTGACCTGTACAACAAGAACTGCCGATTTTGAAACAGGTACAAAAGTTAAGTGCGAAAATTCCGAAGTTAAATATACCCAGACAGGCTGTGCAATCGGAACAATTATGGATATTAAAGATTTATTCTACAATATTCCTGCCAGACTCAAATTTTTAAAAAGTCCAGGTACCGAATTTTCATACATTCAGGAACTTGTTCAGTCAATTGCGCTTGCACATCCGGAATGTTCATTTGAACTGAAAAAATTCGGGAAAACAATCCTAAAAACATCAGGCCAAAATAATTTGCTTCAAACCATTAAAGAAGTTTATTCCGCTGATGTTATTTCAAATCTTAAAGAAGTTTTGAAAACTGATACTCTTTCACACCTGAAAATAAGCGGATATGTAAGCACTCCTGATTACACACGTTCAAGCAAAAAAAGCTACCATATCTATATAAATTCAAGAACAGTAAAATGCCCTATATTCCAAAAAGCAATAGACACAGCATATAAAAGTCTTATTGCAAGCGGGAAATATCCGTTTGTTGTTCTTAATCTGGAAATTCCGCCGTCTGATGTGGACGTAAATGTTCATCCGACTAAAAAAGAAGTACGCTACAAAAACACAAATCAGGTATTTAATTTTATATACACTTCAATTCAGGCGGGACTTTCAAATTATGTTGAAAGACAAAATTTCAGAGAGGCTATGCAGACTGCTCCACAGCAAAGCAGTAACATAATTGATTTTGTTCAGCCAAAATTAGAAAGCACCGGAGAAGCTTTTTTTGATAAACAAGATGATACAATCTACGTTTCAGACAGAGCTATGGAGCAGGAAGAAAAAAAATTTGAAGAATTAAAGTCTGAAAATACGGAACAACGCCAATTCTTTGTTCCGGCAGCAAAAGCTCCTGAGCCGGAAGAAAATATTGTCGGTCAGTATAAAAATACATACATTCTGGTAGAAAAGGAAGACGGACTGGAGATTATAGACCAGCACATCGCAGAAGAACGCTATATTTACGAAAAACTTATGGCCGAAAAAAATATTGTCTCACAAATGCTTTTTGTATCAGATGTTATCGAAGTATCAAGCACAGAAGCAGAGCTTATCAAAGAAAATATTGCAAAATTTGAAAAATTCGGCTATGGCATAGAATTTTTAAAAGACAACGAATTAATCTTTAAAAAAGTACCCCAAATGATTGCCAAAGTAAACCCTAAAGAAATTTTAGCGGATATCTTGGAAAATATTGACGGAAACCTTGACAGACTTGAAGAAAAAATCCTTATAACAACATCCTGCAAGGCCTCAGTTAAAGCAGGACAAAAGCTTTCCACATGGCAGATGCAGGAAATCGTCAAAAAATGGCGTACGACAAAAATGCCGTACACCTGCCCGCATGGACGCCCGATTGTAAAATTCTTTCCGCACAAGGAAATTGCAGGATTTTTCCAAAGAAATGCTTAGAATTTAGTATATTCAAGCTTATCTTTTCCTGTCAAAATATTTTTCAGACTTGCAGTTCCCTCAGGAGCCCAACCGCTGCCCTTTATAGAGTTTGTATAAACCTTTAAAAGATAATTATCACGCCCGAACTGATTTGGCAATTTTGTGCCGTTTACATCAAAATATATGTACGCACAATCAGTATGAGTTGATGTTTGGGGAGTAGTATTGCCATCTGCATCGGTAACACAATTACCGTTAGAATCCTGCACACAATCATTACGAACCCTATAACAAGAAGACATTTGCTGAATACTCAAAACAGTGCCGTCATTGAGAATAATTTTTGATATATTACTTCCCATTGACCTTACTCCTTCT
>CALUVX010000074.1 GCA_944324295.1 Candidatus Gastranaerophilales bacterium | reverse complement strand
TCGTTCTTTGCTGGTTGATCTGCTGTCCTTCATATTCAACATTTGTTTTTCTCGCAGTAAGTCCTAAGAACCTAGCCTGCGAAGCAGCCATACCCATGACCTGTTCCCTTTCGTTTTGTTTCCTTGTCTTTATTAACGGATTTATTTTATTAAATCTTTAATTTTTTATTCTATTTACTTAATATTTCGTTACATATATAAAACGGCCGCCTTATATAAGGTGGCCGAAAATTTGATGTATCCTGTATTTTGAATTTAGATTATTCTGTGCGGTTTTGTTAGTAAATGTGCTTCAACACGTTCCTTAATAGCTCCTTGAGGTTCATAATAAGGAGATACGGTCATTATTTTAGCAGCAATATCAGGATAATAGTAAATAAATCTTAATTCGCTTGAAGTCAGCGGCTTTTGAGTATGAACGTTTGCATAACGAACAAGTTCAAGAATATTGCGGGCTTCATGTTCATCTTTAAATTCAAGTTCAAGATTATCGTATACGTTTCTAAAACCTTTGATGCCGCCATATTCGCCTGTTGTAATCATTCTTCCTGTTTCAATTATTTCGGGCTCGCCTCTGCCAAGCTCCTCAAAGTCATAAAGTTCATAATTTCTTCTGTCTTTGAGAGCACCATCTGCGTGTATCCCGGATTCATGGGCAAACGCATTATCACCAACAGCGGGCTGATTTATAGGAATTGGAACTCCAAAAGCATAAGATGTATATTTAGCAAGTTTCCACGCTTTACTTAAATCTATATTCGGATCAATATGATATCTGTGTTTAAATCCTGCGGATTTCAAAATTGCGAGTAAGCAGGAAACTAAATCGGCATTTCCCGCACGTTCTCCCATTCCGTTAATTGCAGTATTTATATATGCATCAACTCCGGCGTCAATAGCGGCTCGTGCCCCCATTACGGAACATCCTACAGCCATTCCAAGGTCATTGTGGAAATGCACTTCAATAGCCATCTCAGTTTCTTTTGCGATTTGATAAATTCTTTCATAAGTAGTCTGTGGATCTTCATAACCAAGAGTATCACAGTATCTGAATCTTCTTGCTCCGCATTTTTTTGCTTCATTGGCATATTTTATAAGAAATTCAATATTACTTCTTGAGGCATCTTCAGCGTTAATACCGATGTCTTCAGCCCCTAGGGCCACAGCACATTCAACGGCTTCACAAGTCATATTTATAATATCATGCGGAGTCTTTTTGCCAAGATATTTGCCATTAATCATCTGCTCTGATGTTGACTGGGAGAGATTAATATTTTTGAGTTTCGGAACATTTTTAAATGAGAGTTCCACATCAGACGCTATTCCTCTCATCCAGCCGGATAGTTTAGTTCTTGATATAACTCCTCTTTCAACAAGTTCAAGGTTTCCGTTAAGATAATTTATCTCGTGTGTTGTTGTTGGGAACCCGAATTCTGACTGTGTTATTCCCATATCATCAAGCATAAGATTAATAATTGTTTTTTGCAGTTTTGCAAGTCCCAAACGTGAAGTTTGTACCCCGTCCCTGTTAGTTACGTCAACGAAATAAATTTTGTTTTCTTTCATACGGACTCCTTGAAAAATCTAATACACTTATATGTTGTTAAATATAAATAACTTGCATTTTTATAGCATATTATTTACAATGTATATAGTATGGAACTATTTAGCGCTTCTGTCAAGCGTCTTTATACAATATTAATATTATGACTGATACAAAGCAATTAGAAAAAAAGATAAATAAAGAATATAAAACGGGAAATGTAAAGAATGCAATAGAACTTTGCCAGATAGGTCTGCAGGATGATCCTACAAATGCCGATTTGCATGTAAGGCTCGGTGATTTGTATCTCGCCTGGCATTTAGATATTTACAATTCCTGCCAGTATATTGATGAGGCTATCACTGAATATCAAAGAGCATTGGAGACTTATATTGATTCTGCCGAAATTTATTTTAAAATTGGGCAGGCACACTATTTTAAAGGAGATTTGGATAAAGCTGTAAATTATTTTGATATGGCTGTTTCTAAAAATCCTAAATTGGGCAAGGCATATTATCTTTTAGCAGAAACTTATACCAAAAAGGCCAGATTTTTAGACGCCTCGATGAATGCTAAAATGGCTATTAAAATGATGCCATTTGCAAATTCCTGCGCACATTTTCTGCTCTCTAATCTTTATAACGTTTCGTCTGCAAGAAGTTTGAAAAAATATTTTCTTGCAAAATATGAATTTTTATTATCTGTTTTAACACTTCCTTTTGATAAAATTGCTCTCGGAAATGTTAAAAGAATGCTGTCTTATGTAAAATTTTTCCCAATATTGCTGAAGGGTTCCTATCTTGTTCAGACAAACAGACTGAGTGAGGCAATAGAAACTTATAATGAGACTGTTGAAAAGGCTCCGGGCTTTGTCCCTCTTTATTGCCTTTTGGGTGATATTTACAGATCTTTGGGCCAATTTGATGATGCAATAACCGAATATAAAATGGCAATATGGCTCGACAGCTTGAACATCCCTGCATACAGACATCTTTGTCAGGCTTATGAAGAACAGGGCGATTATGACAGTGCAGTTGAAATTTATGAAAAATTAATTCAAATAATGCCTAATATGCCTGATGTTCATTCTAATCTCGCAAATATTCTATATGTAAAAGGGGATATTGACGGTGCAATTTCTCATTTTCAGACTGCTGTTACCTTAAATCCGAGAAAGCAATGGACAAGTATTATTAATCAAACTTTGGGCTTTGTGTATCAGGAATCAAAGCAGGATTTGGATGCGGCAATAAGTTCTTATCAGAGTGCATACTTGCTGACTCCAAAAGATATAGATATTTATGTAAATCTTGGCAGTGCTTTTTATGACAAAGAGGACATTGAAAATGCCCTTCAGGTATACAGAAATGCGCTGGAGCTTGATCCTGAAAATGCTAAAATTCACTGTAATTTAGGCTTTTTATACTGGGGTAAAGGTGATATTGATGAGGCTCTAAAAGAATATGAACTTGCTATAAAATATGACCCGGCTTATGATATTGCTTACAATAATATGGGTGTAATTTACCTTGATGATTTGGGTAGGGTAAAGCAGGCAATTGATTTGTTTAAAAAATCTGTTGAATGTAATCCAAATTATGCCCTAGCACATTTTAACCTTGCACGTGCTATAGCTATCACCGGTGATAAAATAGAAGCTGCAAAATTATATCAGGTTGCACAGGATATTAATAAGATTACAAACGAGATAGACCCGCAGGATATTCTGGATAAGATAAACGGACTGTTTGCCTAATTGTTATTTATATATCTTATTGCCGATTTGTACCTGTTTTACATACATATCTTCACAGGCTCCGGAGCCTCTGCTTGTAGGATCAGTATCTGTTCTTGACATACTTGTTCTGGCAACAAGTTCGTTTTTGTCAGTGTAGATATCTACAAGGTAACCATCAAGCTTTACAATATCATTTTTCTTTATGCTTAATAGCCCGGCCATGACATTTCTGTTGGCGGGAATAAGATGAGTGTGCGATATATGATAACTCACATATCCAAGTGTCCATGGCATATCATTGTATGGAGGTTTTGAACGCCATTCTAATCTTCTGGACTGGCCTAATGTTTTATGTGATTTGAATTTCCAGTGCTTGTATAATTTTTTTCTGTCGCTTGCAAGGTCGCCCCATACAATTCCTAAATCCATCAGACATATATCGTCAAAATTGTTGCGCATTATATCCCTGAACCAGAAGTTTGTGTTTTTTGTTACAACCATGCCTGAGATAGAATATTCTGCCTGCGGTTGCAATGCGTAAACATTTTTTTCTCCGTAAGCCTTAATATATTTTGCGTTCGTAATATTTATTTGAATAGGATCTTTGCTTGTATCTATTTTTTGTTCCGTTGTCGCAGAAATTTGGGGAAAAGAATATTTTATGCGAAATAATATGTCTCCTATCATTGAATTACAGAACATTAATATAAATAGTATCAGGCAGACTTTACAAAAATATTCCCAAATTTTATCAAATTCCATTTAATTTCCTTAAACAATACTTTCATTATAAACTTTGGTTGGCAATGAAAAGCCAAAAGTGGAGCCCTTTCCAACTTCTGATTGGACAAATACATGTCCGTTATGGTATTTTTCGATTGTTTGTTTTACAAGGTGCAGCCCGAGTCCTGTCCCCTTTATTGTATGAATATTATTTTCAACCCTGTAAAATCTGTCAAAAATCTTTTTCTGATGCTCCGGAGCAATACCGCATCCCTGATCTGATACAGTTATAATTGCATTATCTCCCTCTTTTTTCAACACAACTTTAATTTCACCGTTATCAGGTGAATATTTTATAGCATTTGATAAGAGATTTGTAAGCGCCCTTTCTATACCATCGTAGTTAAATAAAAATTCGGGAATATTTTCTTCTTTTTCAACAGTAATTTTTAAATTATGCTCTTTGGTCAGGGCCTGAACTTGATTTACGCAATTATCAACCACTTCATAAATACTGTTTAGAGATTTTTCCATTTCCGCATTTGCTTCCATTCTCGAAAAATCAAGTATGTCGTTAACCATTCTGTTAAGTCTTATAATTTCCTGATTAATTGTACCGATAAATTCTTTTTGTGTTTCATAATCAAATTCGTTGCCATAGTTATAAAGGGTGTCAATATAACTTCTTAAAACAGTTACCGGAGTTCTTAATTCATGTGAAACATTTGAAATAAATGTGGAACGCATTGCATCCATTTCAGCTTCTTTTGTCATATCAATAAGCACTATGATATAGCCTACATAGTCTTTGTTACGGGTAAACATAGGTGATATAATAGACTTTATAACACGTTTATCAACTTGAATATTAAATTCAAGCGGTTTGTTTTCCATAACTTCAATCGGTGTATCTTTAAATTCTTCAATTTTGTCTTTAAAGCAGTAATTCCCTTCTGTGTCAATGTAGTCTTGAATTTTAAGATTTACTATCTGATTTTCATCGAGTTCAAGAAGTTTGTGTGCATGATTATTTACCAAAACTACATTGTCGTTGTTGTCGCAAACAACAACGCCGTTTGCGATACTCATCAAAACTGCTTCAAGTTTGTTTCTTTCAAGAGTAAGCTGTTCAATATTTTGTTCTTCATACAGATGTAGTCTGTTAGACATATTATTGAACGCGTTGAAGAGTTCCTTAACTTCAGAACTTACATCTTTATCCTGAATTGTATAGCCAAATTCTCCTGTAGAGATTTTTTGTACACCATCATGGAGTATTCGTAGTTCTCTTGTTATAAGATATGTGTTTATGAGTATTACAAATGCAAATACAGCCCAGGCAACAGTAAATACAAAAAGTAAAGAGGCTCTGTTTGTTGTTGAAATTTGGTTGATTATATTTCCTGATAAGCCCACTGTTACAGACCCTACATTTGTTCCGTTTTCTGTTATCATAGGTGAGTTTACTATAATATTTGGACTTTTGGAATTAACAGCAGAGTCAGAATTTGTTTTATATAATAGTGCTCCGTTTGAATCTCTAAATTCTATAAATATAATGTCGCTATGAGATTCAACTATTTTATCGGCATGTGATTTTAATATTTCTTTGGAAGGGTTATCGGCAAGCTCTGCACATTCTATGGCAAGTGTTTTTGAAACTATCTGACCGAAATTTTGGTAACCATCGTTTAATTTTTTTTGGATATTAAAAATAGCAAAAACTGCGATTAAAACAATAAGTATGGTGCTTAAAATAAGACCCGATATAATCAAACGATTCTGTGTTGTTAAGCTTACCTGTTTTTTATTCATACTCATAATTATAGCATTATAAACTCTTTCAGGCAAATAATATAGTTATGTAAATTTCTATTCCGTTATATCTGCAAGGTTAAATCTAATTACTTTTGCAAGCTCACTTAAACTTAGTTCCACCTGATAACCTATTTTACCTGCACTGAAAATTATTGTGTCAAAATTTTGAGCGCTTTCATCAATTGTTGTTACAAAGAATTTTTTCATCCCTATTGGAGAGCAGCCTCCATGGATGTAGCCTGTGAGCGGCAAAAGCTCTTTTGATTTTAGCATTTCTACAGATTTTTCGCTTATTGCCTTTGCAGCTTTTTTTAAATCGAGTTCTTTTGCAACTGGCAGCATAAAAACATAGTTTTTCTTTGATTTCCCGACTGTTACAAGTGTTTTGAATACTTTATCAGGATTTTGGTTCAATACTGCAGCGACATCAACCCCGCTTATTGCATCTGTATTTGCATAACAATAATGGTTATATTTAATTTTAAGCTTGTCAAGCTCGCGCATTACATTCGTCTTATGTTCCATAGCTTATCCGCGTGTACAGATTGTTCTTGCAGCATGAACCCCTGAAGCTGATGCTTGTATCAAACCTCTTGTAACACCTGCACCGTCGCCTATTGCAAAGAGATTTTTTACACCTTCAGTTTCAAGTTCGTTTGTCAATTTTACCCTTGCAGAGTAGAATTTAACTTCAATACCATAAAGTAATGTATATCTTGAGGCTGTACCCGGACAGACTTTATCAAGAGCTTGAAGCATTTCAATAATACTTGTCATTTGTCTGTATGGAATAACAAGACTCAAGTCTCCGGGTGTTGCACAGGCTAATGTTGGTCTTATTGTACTTGCTTTAATTCTTTCAGGAGTTGATCTTCTTCCGTCAAGCAAGTCGCCGAAACGTTGAACTAAAATTCCGCCTCCAAGCATATTTGCCAGTCTTGCAATATGCTGCCCGTATTGAATTGGTTCTTTGAAGGGTTCCGTGAATTTTTCACTAACAAGTAATGCAAAATTTGTATTATTAGTTGTTTTTTCTGCATAACTGTGGCCATTTACGGTTGAAATTCCGTTGTAATTTTCCTGAACAACTTCTCCATTCGGATTCATACAGAATGTTCTGACCTCATCGCCAAATGTTGGAGAATTATAAATTAATTTTGATTCATATAATTTATCGGTTAAAGGTTCAAATACAGGAGCGGGAAGTTCCACTCTGACGCCGATATCAACGGCATTATTTACCATTCCGATTTTGTGTTTGGCAAATTCCTGTGTGAGCCAGTCTGCCCCTTCTCTACCCGGAGCAATAATTGTATATTCCGCACAGATTGTTTCGCCGTTATCAAGCACAATACCCTTTACCTGTTCGCATTCTACAATTAAGGACTGGGCTGAGACATTATTTAATATTGTAATTCTTTCATTTAAATAATCCTGCATATTTTTCAGGACGTTTAAGCTTCTTTCGGTTCCGAGATGTCTGACAGGAGAGTGTACAAGTTTCAGTTCTGCAAGGACAGCTTGACGTTCCAATTCCTGAAACACTTTCATATCTGTTCCAAAGACCTCATCTGTTGCTCCGAAATCCAGGTATAATTGATCTGCATAAGCAATTAAATCTTCAACTTTTTTTCTATCCATATAATCGACTAAATGACCGCCAACATCAGGTGTAAGTGTTAATTTCCCGTCAGAGAATGCACCTGCACCGCCCCAGCCGCATAAGAGCCCGCATCTTTTGCATGATGGACATTTTTCGTAACCTTCACGAAGCAGACATTTTCTGTTTTCGATTTTTTGGCCTTTTTCTATTAATACAACTTTCCAGTCGGGTTTTAATTTTGTAATTTCCAAAGCCGCAAATATACCTGCAGGTCCTGCTCCGATAATAGCTACATTATACATCTCATATCTCCATTTATTTTTCCAAACAGGTTTAGCATAACTTAAACAAAATTCTTTTTAAACAGTTTGTGAAGTATTTGTTAAGAGTTTGACGGAGTAAAAGTAATTTTATCTAGAAACATTTTAAAGTTGCTTTGTGCATATTTGCCGTTGCTTGTCATGTGTATGTTAAGTTCAACAGGCTTGCCTGTTTTTTGTTTTGTTAAGGTGTCAAAATTTTCCCTCAGACGAAGTTTGGTTGAACGGATATAATTTGCTATGGTAAATCCGTAATTTCTTTTTGCAACCTGTAAATCAAAACTGTTTTGAATTTTTCTGGCTTTGCAGGCCTGTTGTTCCTGACCGACTGCTTTACCGAGTTCACGTAATTTTTTTGCCTGTTCTCCCGTGAATAAATAGCTTTTTATATCATCCGCAATGCATCTGAAATAGTCTGAAGGCTGCATATTTTTCTTAGTACCTTTAAGTTTGGGATAGCCGTTAAACCCAAATTGCAAAACATAGTCAGGATCAAATTTTGCAAATTCTTTTATAATATTAATCTTTTTCTGTTCATTTTTCGATGGTCCTGCCAGTACTGCAGATAATTGCCGGCAGGCTGTTCGTATATTTTTTTGATTAAATGTTTCCAGCCCGTCAACATATACGCGCAGAGGTACAACACTTGTAAAAGAAGGATTAGTACGGTTAGTTACAGAAGTCATATAAATTCCCCTTTTTGCTATTATAAAACCTCTAAAAAAATTTTTTGCTTTTTTTTAATCTTTTTTGATAAAATTTCCTTTGAACGGTTTTTTATCTGTTTTTTGTGCGTGTTCAATATTCGTAATTAAATCTTGTATTTCGTCGTTATTTATTATTTGTTTTGCTTCTTTTGCGTATTTTAATGCATTTTCAAGATTTCCGCTATTCATATAAATCGCAGCCAGATTATATGTAATCATATATTTTTCGGTATCGGTTTTGGCAAGAGTATAGGCTTTTTTCATAGCTTTTACTGCTTCATTTGTTTTATTAAGTTCGGCATAAGCTACTCCCAAATCAATATAACCGCCTGCCAAATCAGGTGCATTTTTTATATAATTCTTTGCTTCCTGAAGTTTTCTTGATGAAATTTCTTCGGATGTTCCAAGGATTATCGGTGCGTATATAAGTCCTTTAGTGCTAAATTCCTTTTTAGGCGTATTTGTTATATGCGGCAGCAAAAGATAAAGTAATTTAATCGTATTAATATCTTGGGATGACAAATATTGAAAAGAACTCCTGTATGGCGCGTAAAAATTATCAGCATTATCTGTTGTCATGTACATTAAATCTCCGGTACTATAACTGTGTCCCATAATACCAAGAGCATGTCCCAATTCATGTAAAGTTGTATTATACATTTCTTTATCTGAAAAGTAATTCCCTGCAGGATCTTTTGTATAAAGAGTTATTGTTGATTTTTTTAATAAATTATTTTTTATATAGGGAGCCGTATACCCGACAACGTACTTACAGCCGTCTTGGCTACATGCATTTTCCGGCGGATTTGTTATTTTTATAACAATATCTGCGTTATGAGCGTTATCAATTACTGCAAATGTTATAAATCCTGTGGATGTTTGCCATTGAGATATTGCTCTTAAAATTTCTGTTTTATAATATTCCGGAAGATTGATACCGCTATTGTCTTCTATAACCACTTTTAACGGAAATTTATTTTTATCCCAGCGTAAAATTCCTCTGTCAAAAGGTACTTGTTCAATGTAATTATCTCCTATTACATTAAATATTTTTCTCCGCCATTCAGAAACCTGCTGATCCGCAGCCTGCTGCGCACTGTCAAGTTCTGAACCTGATGCGATTTCAAAAATTTCTTTTTGCACTTTTATTGAAGGTGATAAATTACAGAGTGTTTTTACATAATAATATCTGTAATCTTTATTATGTTTGTCTGCTTGGTAGGCCTTTTTTGTGTAATCGTATGCCTTAACATAATCCTGTTTTTTGTAATAGTTTAACCCCTGTTTATAATAATAAGATGGCAGAAGTTTAAATACAATTCCTAAAATAATTGCAACAGTGCAAATAAAAACAGTTACAATTCTGTTATTGTTTTTCTGTGTCATTATCTTTTATTCCCTTATCAATTTCAAGAATTTTTGCAAGGGAGCGTGTATCGCCTTTTAATTTAAAATATTCTGCAAATTTAGGAGTCGTTTTCAGGTTAAAACTTCTCCCGTTTTTATCCCGGGTTTTTGATACCAATCCCTTTTCAACCAGCTCCTGAACATGTTCATAAGCGGTTGAGCCGCGCAATTCTTTTAAATCAGTCTGTCTGATAGGTTCTTTTAGTGCGATAACAGATAAAGTTCTTAGTACAGCAGGTTTTAAGTCTACAGGGCAAAGGAGTTCTACCAAATCCATATAATCTTCTTTAACCTGAAGAATATAACCGTTTTCATCATCAATTTCCAAAGCACCTTCACGTGTTGAATAATCCATAATCAACTCGAGAATAGCTTCTTCAATTGTTTCTGTGTTTTCTCCCAGGATTGTAGCAATTTCGTCTAAAGAAACAGCTCGTGCCGTTATAAACAAAACAGCTTCAATTCTGGATTTCAACTGTTCCAGTTTCATCTTCTTTACCTCTTACGACATACAGATCAGAATAAAATTCATCCTGCTGTAATTCATAGTCCGTTTCTGCGGTTAGGAATAACAATGCAATATATGCACTAATCTTATCCATCCCGAGTAATGTAAGTTCATTTAATTCTATTTTATCATTTTTTTCAAAAATCTGGGACAGATTTTCTTTTAATGTTTGAACGCAAGTTTCAATATATTCTTCATGTGCAAGGTTAACAATATCATCAGGCGTTAGTCTTGAGTATGATTGAACACGCCTTTTAGCCCGTTCATGTGCACTTTTTAGAGATTGTTTCTGTTCCAGTTTTTCATAGAATTGAAGTTGTCTTATCAAGTCTTTTAAAGTAACAACACGATTATGGTTTAATCTTACACTTGTACGTCTTTGAAGAACTTCATCAATAGATATAACGTTATTTGTCGGAACATAATCGTCTTCGCCGTAATCAACTATAAAACCGTCATCATCATATTGAATATCATCATGATTCTGTGTGTCAAATTGTGTTATGTCAACACCTTCCAGAATATTGGATTTCAGTTTTAATAAAACTGCCGCAAAAAGAAATGTTCTGCCTGTAACTCTGAGATTTTGGGATTTCATTTGAACCATGTGAGCAAGGTATTTATCAGTAACATCAACAATATCAATGTTCCAGGGATCAATTTTACCGGCTTTTGCCATATCAACGAGAATGCCAATCCCTTCACTTTTGGGTTTGCCGTCGTTTGATAAACCTAAATCAGGTAAATCTAAATTATAATTTAATGCTGTCTCTGTACTCATATCCTGATTATTCGTCCCTTAGTTTTATACCGGTAACTTTAGTTATGCCTTTTTCTTTTTGTGTAACACCTAAAGTCCTATTAGCTGATTCTATCATAGGTCGCCTATGACTAACTACTATAAATTGCGTATCTTTTGATTGGTTCTGCACCATTTGGGCGATGCGTTCAACATTCATTGTGTCCAAACTTGCATCAACTTCGTCAAATGCATAAAAAGGAGATGGCATATAACGCTGTATTGCAAATACAAATGCAAGAGCTGTTAATGATTTTTCTGCGCCCGACAGACTTTCAAGTCTTTGAAGTTTTTTATCTCTTGGCTGGGCTTCAATAGTCAGACCTCCGGATAAACGATCATGCGGACATTCAAGTTTTAATTCGCCTTCGCCTTCTGAGAGCTGGTGGAAAACTTCTTTAAAGTTTTCGTTTATGTGGTTATAAGTCTTCATAAACGTTTCTTTTTTCAACTGTTCATAGCCGTGCATTCTGTCCAATATTTCTTTACGTTCTTTTGAAAGTGTTTCTATCTGCTGTTTTAATTCGTTCTGACGTGTAAGAACTTCTTCATAAGCCGTTAACGCTTTCATATTTACATCGCCTAATTCCTGCATTCTTTTTTCAAGACGCTGAATTTTTGAAGTTATTTCTTCTATAGAAATTTCTACGGGTTCAAGTTTGCCTATATCTTCCCCTGCGTCTTCAAGTTCTTTACGTGCAGATTCAAGCTGCGGTTCGAGTTCCCGTCTGCGTGCCTTAAAGGATTCAATTGCCTCAGCTATTTTTTCAATTTCATGATTTTTGGTGAGTTTTTCCTCTTTAAGTTTATTTAGAGATTCTTGTATACTGTCGCGTTCCTTAAGAAGTTCTCCAAGTTTGTCTTCTATTTCTTCAATTTTTTCATGAAGAATTTCCATTTTTTTGTTTAAATTTTCTATATCACTTTTATAACGTTGTTTGTCTTCTTCAAGTTTAACATTATTATGTTCAATACCTGTAATTTCTTCTTCTTTTGTTTCGATTAGATTTTTATGGAATGTTATCTGGCGGTCAAGGTCATTTTTATCATTTTCTGCCGTCATCAGTTTTCCGTTAAGTCGTTTTATTTCAGTTTCAATACCTTCGGTTTTTTCTTTTAAATCTTTTAAATCCTTATCATTAATAAGTTTTTCAACTTCTTCTATTTGTTCCTGGCAAAGTGCCATATCATCATATATTTTAACATTTTTTTCTTCAAGTTTGTCTAATTTTTTGTTTAATTCTTCAATTTTAGGTACCGTAATATTTATAAAATCAGTTTTTTCTTTTAGAATGTTTTCACTGTTTTCATAATTACGGTTCATATTTTCAAGCTCGCCTTTAGATTTTGAAAATTCACTCATTGAGTCTGAATACTTACCTCTGACATCTTCAAGTTTATTTTCAAGAGAAGATTTTTTATTTTCTAAAGAAGCTAGTTTTTGTTCCATCTCTTTAAGGCGGTCTTTGTATTTGTTTAATTCTTCATCATCGTTCTGGCTGAAGCTCAGACCTGTTCTTAATCTTGTTCCGCCGGTCATTGAACCGGATTTTTCTAATAATTCTCCCTGTAGGGTAACCATTCTGTATTTCCCAATGAGTTTTTTTGCACACTCAATGTCTTCAACAACTATAGTATCGCCTACGGCGTAGAAGAACGCATCAATATATTCATCATCAAAATCTACAAGATTAATTGCAAAATCAATAACTCCTTTGTCTTTTGGAAGTTGTAGGCGGGATGGTGCTTTTTTAATTTTATTCAAAGGAATAAAGGTGGCTCTTCCGGCATTTGAAGATTTTAAAAGTTCTATAGCTACGGATGCAACATGTTCGTCATCAACCACTATGTGTGCCATTCTGCCGCCGAATGCAACTTCCATTGCTATAGAGTATTCTTTATCTACTGTACCGAGTTTTACAAGCGGAGCATGAACACCGCGTAGTTTAGCATTCATTACAGTATCAATGGCTCGCCCGAAATTTGCTTCTTCTGCTGCAAGTTTTTTCCCTTCCATTGCAGAAATCTTCTTATATGCCATTTGAATATTATAGTTCAAATCACTGATTTCATTTTTGGTTAAATCCAAATCATTTAGGGTATTTTGCTGGATTATTTTAAAATCATCCATTTCTTTTTGAAGTTGTTCAACAAGACTCTTTTTCAAATCTTGGGTTGATGCAAAATTTGCCTTCATTTCATTTAATTCAGCAAGCTTTGCTTTGGCTTCATCCAAGTCTCTTTGAAGATTTTTTAATTCACTTTCGAGCGGAAGTTTGGTTTGGATTAGTTTTGTTTCTTCATCTTTTAAATCTTCAAGCTGTTTTCTTAAATTGTTGCGTTTTTCAATATGCTGATCAGCCGTTGCATTAAGCCCTGTCATATCCTCAAGAATTTTTTTTAATTCGGCTTCACGTGTCGTTATATTATTTTTTATTCCAGCAATCTCGTCATCTTTGAGTTTTATATTAAGTTTTAGATTTTCAATTTTCTTTTTAAAACCTTCAATCCCGTTTTTTGCATTTTCAATAGCCCTAAGTCCGTCATGAATTTGTTTATCGGCGTAATTAGAAGCGTTATTTTTTCTGTCAATTTCACCTTTCAGGGCTTCTTCCTGTTTTTTTAATTCTATTTGCTCGGTTTCGCCTTTTTCTTTAACAAGGTTTGAAACTTCTTCGAATTTTTTTGATATCAGCGTTAATCTTTCGTCCAAATCTTTGTTATTAATTTCTTCTTCTTTTTTCTTTTTAGTAAATTCCAGAATATTTTCATGGGCTTTTTCCAGGCTGTTTTTGATGTCGAAAAAGCGGACTTTACTAATTTGACTTTCAAGCCCCTGCTTTTCATCACGCAGTTTTTGATATTTAAGGGCAACTTCGCGTTCTTCCTTAAGTTGTTCAAGTCTGTTATCAACTTCGTTTAATATAACGTTAGAACGTTCTACACGTTGTTCAACAGTTTCAAGCTCATTAGTCGCCTGCTCTATTCTTCTGTCAAAATCTGCAATTCCTGCTATTTCGTCAATAATTTTTCGACGGTTTTTAGGAGAACAATTTGTAATTCCCATTACATCCCCTTGCATCATGACGTTATAGCTGTTAGGTGTAACATTATATTTTTCTAATATTGCATGGACATTGGTAAGTGTTGTTACGCTGTCATTTACATAGTATGTACTTGCATACCCCTGCGAGGTTTTGCGGATTTTTCTGCCTATGCTTAAATCCTCACCGTTTTCTGTTTCCCCAAACGTTACTTTTACAAATGCTTCATTTCTTTTTGTATAAGTTGAAATAAAGTGGGATAAATTTTCAGCACGCAGTTCGCTTGCGTTGGCAAGTCCGAGGGCAAAAAGTACGCTGTCAATAATATTACTTTTGCCGGAACCGTTCGGCCCTGAAACCGTTGTAAATCCCTTTAATAACGGAATTTCCGATTTGTTGGCAAATGATTTAAAATTATCTATTTCCAGTTGTTTTATGTACATAAATTCCTACCAAGTCTTATTATCTATTGAACAACAACTTTTTTTTCATGTCAAAAGCTTAAAGAAATCTTTACGTTTGCCAATTGGTATAATTAATGATATCATTATCTTATGCTTGATTTTAAAGAACAAAATGATAAGGAAAGAGCTTTTTTTAAAAAAGACTTTTCGGCGGTTGATGAGCTTTTAAAAAGAATTAGAACAGCTCTTGTTTCAGGCGGGAGAGTTGATATTTCGGATTTGGACTTTTCAGGGATTATCGACTATAAGCAAGATGAGACACTTATTTATATAACATTATTTCAAAGCGGTCAAAAATTTGTACGTTATGGCAGCAAAAGAGCAAATCTTGAGATTACAATCAACAGAGATGTTGAAATGATAAGAAAAAATCCGCGCTTTTCGGCGTTTAAAGTTGAAGATGAAAATTTATGCAGAATAATGCTTGAATATGTTATCGACCGCAAAAAAATATTGAAAAGCGAGTTAAATTCCGAAAGGTTTGATAATGGAAGGTTTGAAATAGGAATTAACGGCCTGGAACTTCGTAAGGACGGGATTTCTTATTATTACATGCCGACTGATGCAATTACATTAAGCCACATGGGGCTTCGTTCTGTCTTGCAGACGCTTGTTAAGAAAACCCCTATAGCTAAACTTTCAAACAGCAGATCTGAAAGGTTACAAATTCTGTCAAATTCAAAGGATTATGAGTATTATCTTTTCAGAAGCAGAGCTTTTGTAACTTATAAGGATAAATGTGTTCCGTTGTATCGTGGTAACATCAGATACACTGAGTTTAGTTATGATGTTTTATATCATCAGGTAATTGTTTCTGCGGATTGGCTTCTTGCAAATATGTATGATGATGGCAGATTTTTGTATTACTATGACTGCTGTGAGGACAATTACAAAGATCATGAACACCCTACAAGACCTGAAGATAATCTTTACTATAATGATTTGAGGCATTGCGGCGGTATAATTGCTCTTATCCGTGCTTATGAACTCACATCCGATGAAAAGTATATTAAAGCTGCTAAGAAAGCGGTCGATTGGAGTATTTCGATTACAAAAGAGCATGATACAAAGTGGGGCAAAGGCTGTTATGCTTTTTATAACCGAAAATCAAAGCTTGGTGGAACAGGAGTTTTACTTGTTGCCATGATGCAATACCGTTCATTTACCGGCGACAAGTCTTATGATGAATATATAAAAGGTTATACACGTCATATCATGAGCAGAGTTTATGATAATGGTGAAATTTTGGGTTATTATATTCATCCGCAATTCCAAAATGGACAACCATTAATCAATATGACAGATGAAGAAAGGAAAGCAACTTTTTCATTCTATTATCCCGGTGAAGCTTTGTTGGGACTTGCACTTTTTGCAAATAATTTTTTGGATGATGAAAAACTTGCCAAAGAGGTTAGAAAAATTGCTAAAAAGGCCTTGGACTGGATTGTTGATGAAAGGCCTCATATATATGCGGAATTATTTACGGCTTTGCCGTCTGATGCCTGGTTGATGCAGGCTATCGAGGAATGGGCAAAAGATAAGGATTTTCAAAAACAAAATTATATAAATTTTGTCTTTACTGATGCTGCAACAATGGTTTCAAAAATGTATAAACGTGATGATTCTCCGTATATTGATTATGAAGGCGGATATTATTACGAATACGGTGATCATTATTACCCTGACGGGGCGCGTTCGGAGGGGTTGGTTGCGGCTTATTATCTTGCAAAATTTTTGAAAATGGATAAGCTTGAACAAAAATTACTGGATGCATGTAAAAAAGCTGCAATGTGCCAGTTTCATTTGTTCAATGATGAAATAAACAATTATTCGCACAAAAATCCTGAACGTTCAAAAGGTGCAATAAGATTTAAAGCTACTCGTCAGTGGGTCAGGGTTGATTCTATCCAGCACGTTTCCTGCTTTTTTGCACGACTTTATAAGGCTGAAAACTAATATAGTAAGTAAAGTTTGTTTGTCAGGCCCTTTTTAGTTCGTAAACCCTAAATTCACTGGCTTCCAATTTATCAAAGTGGAGAGTTGATGTTTCTGTGTCAAACATTGATGATACAAATTCTCCATTGTCAATATAATATTCTTTTTTAATAGAATAATCTGATGGAAGATTAATTGTTTTATCAAATACAGGTTGTCCGTGCATTATTTCTGAATAGCTTTTGTTATTTTCATCAAACATTGTAACCCGTTCATTTGTATATTTATAATTAGAGACAACCAGATAGGCTGTTTTTTCAGGAACTTTGGAAATTATCCATGCACAAAATCCGTCATCATCCTGTAAGATAATTTGTGCTTCACCTTCAGATATTATATGGTTATTTTTCACAAACATGTCTATAGCATTGAATTTTTTGTAAAAATCATAGTGATTTTCGCGTGCCATAGAAATTTCTTCTCCGATAACTTTTTCAATACCTCGTTTGGTAAAACTTTCATCTCCGTCAACATAGAGCATAGGACGGCCTGCAAATTTTCCGCCCGGTAAGAATTTGTATTTAAACCATTTATATAATGCCCCGTTTTTTCCAAGCTGTCCGGGATATTGGTCAATACATCTGAACTCGCCGTCCTGATTGTTATATGTTTTTAATATAGAGAGTTTTTCCCCATTTTTGAAATTTACGTTGTAATTTGCAAGATGCTGGTTATCTTCGGTAATTTTTTCTGGAGTTTTTTCACATTGTGATACAATGTCATTTCCCCATAAAAGATCAAAATTCATACCCTTATGGTATTCTTTTAAGAAGTCATCCCAGAGCATGTATTCGGCAAGTGTACCAAAATACGGTATTTTGTTTTTCATTGTCTTATTTAATTTATTTAAAACAACTCTGGGTGCCCTGTAACTTATCGGGCGTCCGTTATTTTCTGAAACCTTATCTACAATATGGTCAATATGGTCTACTCTGTAGCCGTCAAAATTGTATTCTTTCTGTAGATTAACCATGTAATTTATAAAGTAATCTATGACCGGAGTATTTAGGGTTCCGTTTTCAAGAAAACAGAAATAATATGGAGTCTGGCAGTCAAGATTTGCAAAATTTGTTACATCTTCTCCTTTATAATCATAATGTTTAAATGTCGGGTATCCTCCGCATTCGCTCATTTTATCATAAATAGGAACGCCTGCCGAGCACCATGCACCTCCGGGAGCGGGCCATAAACCTTCTTTTATTAATTCCTGAATGGCATCCAGTTGTTTTGTAATGTCATCTTCAGATAATTTTTGATTAGGTTTAAATTCATGGATTTTGGCGACAATTTCTCTTGCCCTTTTATGAATTTTTTCCTGATTTTCTTTTTGCATCATGACATTTGAAAGTTTTTTCTTTGCTTCTGTCATCAAACTGTCAAATGTGTCATATATATTTTTGTAGTGTGAGCTTAGGTCTCCGGAACTTCCATTTTGAGAATCTTTATAGATATTTTTAACAAGTTCAACATCTTCATCATCAAAAGATTCCGGCATGTTTTTAGCTATTCTGTCTATATTTTCATTAAGTTCTTTATTTAAAATATTAATGTCATACCAGCGTGCAATTTCAGGATTTGCAAGTACCGCTTTTGAAAATCTTCCGGTCTGGGGTAATATATCATAAATTACCGGATGACCTGCAAGCTGTGCCATAGTAATAAATGTCTGCACCTGTTCTTTTGCATTTAGGCCTGTAATTTTTTCGATATTTTCATCAAACAGCTTTTCGCTGATTTCAGAACTTTTCGGAAGATAAGCACACCCGAATTCTCTCGGATGAAACGGTATAAGATAGATTGTTGTGTTAAATATATTATTTTCTAAATTTCCGGTAGGCAAAATAAGAAGCTGGCGGAGCCAATCCATAAATTTACCTGTTTCTGTTGTTTTGTTACCGTCTCCAAGACCTGCGAGGTTGATAAGTTTAATGTCATGTCCTTCTTTTTGAATCCAGGATGAATTTTTTACATTATTTCTTGCAAGAACACTGATTTTATCATTTGTAAATTCAAAACTGTTATTTTTCCATACTCCGTTATCAGTCCATTTAATTTCAAGACCAAAAAGAATTTCTTCCGGAGTAAGTTCTTCAAGTGCTTTTATATAAGGATATGGAAGATAACCGTATTTTTTTATTAAGCTCGATAGCTCTTGCTTTCTGGCATCAGATATTTTATCTGCAGGGTAAGCCTTTTTCAAAGCAGAGTAAATATTATTCAACTTAACAGATTTTTGTTCCTGATTGCTATTCTTATTTCCGAAAAGAAATTCCAACATGCTTTATACTCCCTTAACTAATGTTTATGAAAACATTATAGCATGATAATTAAATAAATTATAATTTGAATATTAATTGTATTTTTTACAATAATATTAGCCACTCGGGTAATGGATTAATACTTATAGTTATCATTTAATAAACTTGTCGATAATATATATAATTTATATAACATGTGTTAGCAATTTATGAAAGCGGGGTAAATGACATGACTCAAAAAGCGGCAGAAATTCAAACAAAACCAATTAGTGTGATTATTGTGGAGGATTTTAAATTAACAAGAGTGGGTTTAAGGTGTGCTTTAAATGCCAATGATGATATTAATGTTGTTGCGGAGGCAGAAGATGCAGTTGAAGGATTGAAACTTATCGAAAGGCACAGACCTGATGTTATTCTAATGGATTTAGGTCTTCCCGGCATGAACGGAATTGAAGCCATGGTTAAATGTAAGGAGATGAATTTCGATTCAAAAATAATTGCCCTCACTTCCCATGACAGATGTGAAGAAGTAATTGCCGCTTTAACCTCAGGGGCAAGTGCATATTGTCTAAAAGATATAGATCCTAATAAATTAGCAGATGTTGTAAGAGATGTCTCAACCGGTGTCTGCTGGATTGATCCTATGGTTGCACAAATGACATTAAATTCACTGCCAAAGATTGACAATGTTGGTATTCTACCAAATAAGTCGAATACTGAAGGGCGTGTTCCATTAACGGAAAGAGAATTTGAGGTTTTAAAACACCTTGTATCCGGAAAAAGTAATACTGAAATTGCAAAAGAATTAATTGTTAGTGTGCATACAGCAAAGGCTCATGTTTGTTCAATTTTACAAAAAATGTGTGTAAATGATAGAGTTCAAGCTGCAGTCAAAGCTGTTAAAGAAGGTATGGTGTAAGAAGCAATTATTATATAAAAGAGGGTTTATAGTACTATAAATCCTCTTTTGGTAAAATAAAATTAAACTATATGATTAAACATTTCAGATATTTGATATTCATCGTTCCCAAGACTTTCCTGTATAGTCTTTCTTAAAGATGGCATATATGATTCATTAATCCATAAACGTTTACCGATTTTTGCCGGAATTAAATTTAATGCATCAAAAATTTTTACAAATGCTTCAGCTTGTTCTTTGGGTGATTTGTTTGTGAGAAGGTCTTGAAACCAGTTTTCAGAAGCATGGGCAGACTGTATGCGAGATGCAGTTCTAGTAGGATATCCTCCTTTCCCAAGACTAAAAATGTAAAGGTCTCTAACATTAGGATCCTCATCCAGAAACCCAGGTATTATTCTCATCATACCCGGTTTGTCTTTAGTCATTTCTTCAAATAAAGTTTGTGCTTGAGTGAGTTTCGCTTGTTCGTAATGTGGAAAACGTCGTATACTTAATCTTGCATTAAAAGATGTGTTGTCATTAATTTTTAAATCCATATTTTATCCCTTTCTCTATTACAAGATACTAAAAAAAGGAATATATTTTTTTTGCTACCTTTTTACGAATTGTAACATCAATTTAATTTATTTATGATTTCGTCAACTTTGTTTTTTAAAGTTTCGTAATCGGAATTGTTTTCAATAACATAATCCCAGTCTTTTATGTTATCAAGTCCGGTTTCTGTTATATCATCCTCACCTATAAGCTTTCCTCGTGAAGCTCTTGTATCTCTTGTAGCTTCAATTCTTATTGCAATTGCTCCTGCATTTTTGAATACTTCATATTCATGGGGAACCCTGACATCTGTTACCATAATATTTCCATCCTGTTCAATAATTTTTTTCAGCCAGTAATCAGGATCCTGTGCTCTGCCCCAATTGCCAAGATTAATTAAATCCTGTCTGTACAGTGGTTTATTTTTTTCAATTTCTTCGTATGTTAGTCCTTTTTCTGCGCCGTATGTTAATTTTATAATATCTCCCATAGCACATCTTCTGTATTCAGGCATTTCGGAAAGCATAATTTTTGCAACTGTGTCTTTACCGGAATATTGTTTTCCTGAAAATATGATAATTTTATCAGCCATAATTTTCTCCTTTTCAAATCTTGAATAATGTTTGTACATATTGTATAATAAACATATATAGAGGAAGAAGTTATTTCTGAAAAAGTTAATTAATTTACTACTTTAGTGGTGGGTGGGGAGGAGGCTTACAGCTGACATTTGGGTAGGAAGTCAAGTCGTTTACAGAAATGTCATTCGCATTTATTGTGCAATCTGAGATTTGTTATAAAAATATCGAGCAACAGTTGCACGATGACAGATTTCTTTAGTACCATCCTGAATTTATTTCATGATGGTACTAATAATTGAAGCCTGGATATATTCATCAATTCGACACTTAATAACTGGCATGGATATTGCACTAAATTAATTCAATATAATAGCTGGAAGATTCTAAAAGGTTATCCGTTCAGGGTTAAGTACAGATAATTCATCTGTTACATTTTTAACATAAAATTTGCAATTTTGCTATGTTCGTCATAGCATAGATAAGCACAGTTTTTGTGCATATTTAAGTGTATTTAGTACAATATTGGAAATGTTATGGCATTAAATTTTCAGGAACTTGTTTTTAATTTACAAAAATTTTGGTCGGATTATGGTTGTATAATCCAGCAGCCTTATGATATAGAAAAAGGTGCTTCCACAATGAACCCTGCAACGTTTTTACGTGCGTTGGGACCGGAACCTTGGAATACTGCGATGATTGAACCTTGCAGACGTCCGACTGATGCCAGATATGGAGAAAACCCCAACAGGTTAGGGCATTATTTTCAATTTCAGGTTATTTTAAAACCATCGCCTGACAATGCGCAGGAACTTTATTTGAAAAGTTTAGAGGCAATGGGTATTGATTTGAAAGAACATGATGTCAGATTTGTTGAAGATAACTGGGAATCCCCTACTCTGGGCGCGGCCGGTGTCGGCTGGGAAGTTTGGCTTGACGGTATGGAAATTACACAGTTTACATATTTCCAGCAGGTTGGCGGAGTTGAAGTTAAGCCTGTTGCCCTTGAATTGACTTACGGCCTTGAAAGGATTGCAATGTATTTACAGAACAAGGAATCAGTTTATGATATTTTATGGAACGATTCTTTAAAATACGGCGACATTTATCTTCAAAATGAAATTGAACAATCTAAATATAACTTTGAAGTCAGTGATGCAAAAGCTTTGTTTACAATGTTTGATTTATACCAGAAAGAAGTTGATAATTGTATTAATGCAAAGCTTGTTTTGCCAGCTTACGATTACGTATTAAAGTGTTCTCATACTTTTAATCTTCTGGATGCACACGGCGTAATCAGCAAGGATGAAAGAATTAACTTTATTAACAGAGTAAGAACAATGGCTTCTGCGGTTGCAAGATTATACGTAGCACAAAGAGAAGAAATGGGTTTTCCTCTTTGTAAATAATATAAGGAAAATAAATGGCTGAAAAATTTCACCGTGCGACATTTACTCGCAATTTTTTAAAGACAATCACGAGGATAAAAAATCCCGATGAGATGCTTGCTGATGCAAAATCAGAAGGATTGGAAAAAACTCTTGGCGTATTTGATTTAATTATTTTGGGTGTTGGTGCGATTATCGGTTCCGGAATATTTGCGGTTGTCGGAATTGCTGCTGCAGGAAGTTCAGACGGATCTGCTCTCGGCGCCGGACCGGCATTGGTTGTTTCAATGATAATTGCAGCAATTGCCTGTATTTTTTCAGCTTTATGTTATTCTGAATTTGCAACTATGATTCCTGTTGCTGGCGGTGCTTACACATATACATTTGCTACATTGGGTGAATTTGCCGCATGGATGGTTGGCTGGGTTTTGATGCTTGAATATGCAATCGGATTTATTGCGGTTGCTTGTGCATGGTCAAATCATTTTGTTCAGTTTTTAAGCGGATTTGAAAAAGTTTTGCCTGCATGGCTTGCACATCCGCCGGTATGGCTTGTTAATGATGCTTTTAGTGCTGCAAAAATAGCTGCTGAGGATGCATCGGTGCATATTCCGTCTCTTTTTGGACTTCCCATTTGTATAAACCTTCCGGCAATTGTTATTGTGCTTCTTATGACTCTGGTGTTAGTCAGAGGAACAAAAGATTCTGCAAAAATGGCAGGTTTAATGGTATTTATCAAACTTGCTGTTATTGCATTATTTGTAGTTGCTGGTGCATTTTTTGTAAAACCTGAAAACTGGACTCCTTTTGCACCTAACGGTGCGGCCGGAATTTTTGCAGGTGCATTTTTGATATTCTTTGCTTATATAGGATTTGATGCATTGGCTACTGCCGCTGAAGAATGCAAAAATCCGCAAAAAGATTTGCCTGTTGGTATTATCGGGTCATTAATTATTACCACAATTGTTTATGTGCTGGTTGCGCTTGTCTTAACAGGATTACAAGATACAAGCAGTGCTGTTCCTGTCGGATTTTTAAAGGCTCCTATGGCATATTGTATGTCTTTATTAAATATGAATTGGGCCGCAGGGTTAATATCAATAGGTTCGCTTGCTGGACTGACATCTGTATTATTGGTATTGCAGATGGCATCAACAAGAATTTTATATGCAATGAGCAGGGATCATTTTATATCTAAGAGATTTCAAAAATTACACCCGAAATTTCATACTCCGGCTCTTTTGACATGGACTGTAGGAATTTTGGCTGTCGTCGGAATTTTGACTTTAAACCTTGATGTTGCCGCTGAACTTTGTAACTACGGAACATTTACTTCATTTATAATTGTTTGTGTTGCGGTTTTGATTTTAAGAAAAACAGACCCTGACAGACCAAGACCTTTTAAAGTTCCGTTTTCGCCAGTAACTCCGGCTTTGGGCATAATTATATGCGGTGGTTTAATGATTTATAAGTCAATGCAGCCTTCAGGATCGGCTTTATTGTTCCCTGTTTGGCTTGGAGTAGGTGCAATAATTTATCTTTTATACGGTTTTGTTAGAAACAGACAGAATGAAAATAAAATTCATTACGAAAAAGTAGAACTTAAAAAACAAGAAATGATGAAATAATGGAATTAAAAAATATAATATCTAATGCTTTAAAAAAGAAAAGCCCCGATGAATTAATAGCTGTAAGTAAAAAGTCTGAATTAAAAAAGACTCTGAATGTATTTGATCTAATTGTTCTGGGTATTGGAGCCGTTGTAGGAACAGGCATTTTCACAATTATAGGAACGGCAATTCAGGGCGGTCCCGAAAGTGTCGGTGCAGGGCCTGCTATTATAATTTCTATGGTTATGGCGGCAATTGCCTGTGTATTTTCGGCACTTTGTTATTCTGAAATAGCGGCAATGATTCCTGTTGCGGGAAGTGCTTATACATATACTTATGCAACAATGGGTGAATTTATGGCATGGATGGTCGGGTGGATTTTAATGCTTGAATATGCTATCGGAAATATTACGGTGGCTTGTGCATGGACCGGTTATTTTGTTCAGTTTTTGAAAGGGTTTAAGCATATTCTTCCCGATTTTATAGTTAATTTCCCTCTGTGGTTAAGAACAGATTACAGGTTTATGTTTGCGTATTGTGATAAATTTGGGCTTGATCCGCATACGCAGATGCCGTTTATATTTGATAAAATTCCGGTTGCAATAAATATTCCGGCTATGGTTATAGTACTTCTTCTTACGATTTTACTTATTAAAGGAGTAAAAGAATCGACAAGATTTGCAAGTATTATGGTCGGTGTGAATATGTTTATGATTTTGTCATTTATTGTTGTCGGTGCGTTTTATGTTAAGCCAGAAAACTGGGTTCCTTTTGCCCCCAACGGTTTTGAGGGTATATTTATGGGAGCATTTTTAATCTTCTTTGCATATATAGGATTTGATGCTATTTCTACAACTGCAGAAGAAACCGAAAATCCACAAAGAGACTTGCCTATCGCAATCCTTGGGACTTTAATAATCTGTACGATTTTATATGTTTGTGTTGCACTTGTTTTAACTGGTAATGTTCCTTTAGGACAAATTGATATTCAGGCACCTATAGCGCATGCTATGAGAGCTATAGGTAAAGATTGGTTTGCCGGACTTATTTCGGTTGGTGCATTGTGTGCACTGACTTCTGTTCTTTTAATTTATCAGCTCGGAACAACAAGAATTTTGTATGCAATGAGCAGGGACAGATTTTTACCAAAATCACTGAGACTTATTCATAAAAAATACAGAACTCCGCATGTTTTGACCTGGATTTCAGGTATTGTTGTAATTGTTTGTGCTTTATTTATGGATTTGAATATTTCTGCTGAACTTTGTAATTTTGGAACATTTACATCATTTATAATAATTTGTATTGCAGTATTGATTTTGAGAAAAACTGATCCGGACAGACCGCGTCCTTTTAAAGTTCCGTTTTCTCCGCTATTTCCGATTTTGGGGATTATAACCTGCGGTGGTTTAATGATTTATTCAATGAAGTTTTTGACAACTTCTTCATTATACTTCCCGCTTTGGCTTTTGATGGGCTTAGCAATTTATTCCGGCTATGGTTATAAACAAAAACGTCTTGAAGAAAAGATTAAAACTCAAAGACAACCTAAAGTAAAAGTTGAAGTTTAGTCTGAAGCATGTCATGTTATAATAAATTTATCATTATTTATAAAGTTTAAGGGAGTAATGCTATGAAAAATTTCAAATTATTAGAAGTTCGGGGGGGGGGGCAGCTAATTTCGGTACTCTCCGGGGTTGAAAATGATAAAAAAATCTGTTATCATAGTGATGATATACATAATATAATAAGAGGTTTATTTATGAGAAGAGCTTTTACTTTGGCAGAAGTATTAATTAC
>CALUVX010000073.1 GCA_944324295.1 Candidatus Gastranaerophilales bacterium | reverse complement strand
AACAGAGCCGTATTAGACGGCTACCACAATGGATTTTTAACAAGTGCAAGTCTATGCGCTAACGGGAAAGCATTTAATGCTGCAGTTAATGAAATTATTCCTGAATGTCCTAATCTCGGCATCGGAGTACACCTCAATATAATTGAAGGGCGTTCCCTCACTAAAGCTCCTATGCTTACAAATAAACGAGGGAAATTTAATAACGGATTTTTGAGTATACTTTTAAAATCCAATAGTCCTGAATTTTTAAATCAGGTTGAATTTGAATTCAGAACTCAGATTGAAACTATAATGAATTACACAAAAGTAGACCACATAGATTCACATGTTCATACGCATGCTATACCAAACTTGTTTAAACTTACGGCAAAACTGGCAAAAGAATATAATATTCCTTATATCCGAACCCAGTATGAAGAAATGTATTTTGTCCCAAGCGTGAAAAAACATCTTAACTTTAAATATCCTCCTAATATTCTAAAAATTTTATTGTTGAACTATTTTACATCAATAAATAAACATGTGGCAGAAGAATACGGCTTAAGAACAAATGATTATCTGTTGGGAGTCGGTTATACAGGACTTATGGATGATATGACAATTGAATACGGATTAAAGGCCATTGAAGGTGATTGTCTTGCAGAAGCTTTAATTCATCCATGTCATTATGCAAATTCAAACAAAAATCAGCACTATACCGAATTTCTTATTACTCAAAATAAAGCCTTGAAGGACAAAATTTCAAGACTTGGCTTTGAAATAACAAATTATAAAAAAGAAATTAATGGCTGCAAAACAATATAGATGTAAAAATGCGTATAAAAAAAATTCTCACAGTAATATTTATTTTTCTAATATTTTTAGCTTTTTCCGCATTTGAAATAATAAGAAAATCTGACAAAGCTGTTTTGAATATTGTTACACCAACTACCATCGAAATAGATTTAAACGGGAATAATACTTATGACTCCGGAGAAACCATCTGTATTCCAAACATTGAAGCTTTTACATCAAATTTAAGCATTAATCAAAAAGAGCTTGAGAATAAGCTTAAGATAAACAATGAAGATGCTGTAAAATTAGGGTATTTAACAGATATTTTGTCAGAAAATATCCTTTCTGACAAAAGAGTCAAGCTTAAATTTACAGGCGATAGTAATCAGGATTGCAAATTTGCAGATATCAGCGTTGATAACGAATCTTACAGGGACAGACTTTTAAATTCGGGATTAGGTTTTCAAAACGGTAGTCCCATAGACTATGAAAAGTATAAAAAGCAACTTGGTAAAGCAAGGAAATTGAATCTTGTTATACTAAATCACAAAAGCGGAAAATATCATAAACTCAACTGCAAATACGGACTTATTGCCCATGACGCTATTGTAATACCTGCAAGGCAGCTCCCTGAGAATTCAAAACCATGCAAGTTTTGCCATATAACAAAACCAAAAGAAAAAACACTACCTCCTCAAAACACACCTAAAATTATTCGACCATACCCGCTTGCGATATCAAATGGAAGTTTAAAATTGTATTTAAGCGATATGACATTAAAATTAAAGCCGGATGACAAATGTTCTTCCCTTGCCTGCAAAGAAATTTTAAATCAAATTAATAACAGCAAAAACTCAATTGATATTGCTATTTACGGCTGGGATAATATTGAAGAGATAACAAATGCGATTATAAATGCAAAATCCAGAGGTGTAAAAATAAGGCTTGTCTACGATACAAGTGATACTTCATATTACAAAGACACACCGTATCTGGTGAGACTTGCCGATGAATCTGCTACAGAAACACCCAAAATTCTGATGCATAACAAGTTTATGATATTTGACGATGAAAAAGTCCTGACAGGTTCAATGAATTTTGCTAAAACGGGCTTTTCAGGCTTTAATTCCGACTGTGTGATATTTATAAATTCCGCTGAAATTGCAAAAATTTATAAAGAAGAATTTGAACAAATGTTTTCCGGGAAATTTCATAATTCTAAATCAACCGTAAATCATAAAACTGTAATTCTTTATAAGACAAAAGTTACGCCTCTGTTTTCACCTAAAGACAAGATTATAATAAATAATGTAATTCCGCTTATCAATAATGCAAAACAATACATATATATTCCGGCATTTATAATAACACATGATGAACTTGCATCTACCCTGATTAATGCAAAGAAAAGAGGAGTTGATGTAAGGCTTATAATAGATGCAACAAACACTTATGCTTCCCGCAGTAAGGTCAAACTGCTTCGAGAGTCCGGAATTCCTGTAAAAGTTGAAAACTATGCTGGCAAACTCCATTCAAAAAGTATAATTATTGATGATAGATATATAATTGCGGGTTCTATGAATTTTTCCAAAAGCGGAGAAAATAAAAATGATGAAAATGTATTAATAATTGAAGATGAAAGACTTGCCGGATATTATCGCGGATTTTTTGAATATTTATGGAAGAAAATTCCGGATAAATATTTAAAACAAGGTGTTCGCGCAGAGGGGAAATATTCAATAGGTTCATGCTCTGACGGCATAGACAACAACTTTGACGGAAAAATCGATAAGGATGATGCCAGTTGCATATAAGTTTTGAGCCAACAATACTTACACTCTATGCAATAAAAAAATCATGGTACTAACCCTTTCAATATAAGACACAAATTCCGAACCGTCATTCAGATTTTAAAATGGCTGATAACTAAGGTTCTTCTATAATTTTGGCCTCTACCTTTTTAACACTGTTTACACTGCTGTTTAAACTTTTTGCAAGCTGAGCCGCTGTTTTTGCATTATAAAATTTGCCGCTTGTAACAAGAGAAGTACACTCAAGCTGTGCTAAATCCTCTTCATCATATATATTGAAGGCTATTACATCAATTGAAATATCTTTTCTGGTCTTAATTAACTCAAGAACGTAAGTACAGGGACTTTCATCACAATTTTCTCCGCCGTCAGTCAAAAGAATAATATGCTTTTTCCCGCTAAATCCGAGAAAATCTTTTTTAACCGCTTGCTTTAATGAATAAGTGATAGGAGTCATTCCGCGCGGCTTTATATCAAGAAGTGAATTTCTTATATTTATTCCGTTTGCAACGGAAATAGGCGACACAAGCGTCGACGCTCTGCAAGCCTCAAAAGGAGTTAATCCCATTCTATGCCCGTAAACTCGCAAACCCACTGATATATCAGGATTTAAGTTCGGTAAAATTGATTTCATTGTATCAATCATCAAATCAACTTTACGTCTGCCCTCGAGATACTCAGACATACTGTTTGAAAAATCAAGTATAAATAAAACTCTTTCACTCTCATTCATCTCATCTATAGGCAGCTTATCCGGTCTATGTACACTGTAATTTGCAGCAAAAACAGGAATAGTTATACAAATTATTAAAAACAGAATTATAATTTTATTATTCATAACATCTTAATAATATTTATAATAAAGAGAATTTTATCTACTCTGTTTGGCATAACCTGTTGACGATTATTTTTAGTTGCAATATTATAAAAGTAATCAGAATTTGGCGGAGAAATTATGAATAGCAAAGAAATTATCAAGCAGGCCGAAAAAAGCCTTGTAAAAGAGTTTGAACAAATTGAAGATATCAGAGACTTTAATCAGGAAAAAGTTTTAAATGCCTTTATAGAAAATAAAGTTGCCCCTGAACATTTTTATACCGTTTCCGGATACGGACATGATGATTTGGGACGTGAAGTTCTTGATAAAGTATTTGCAGATGTATTTAAAGCAGAAAAGGCCCTGGTAAGAATACATTTTGCTTCAGGCACACACACACTTGCCTGCTGTCTTTTCGGAAATCTTAAATACGGAGACAAACTTGTATCCGTAGCCGGTGCACCTTACGATACTATGCAGGAAGTAATAGGCACTGCAGGGGACGAAGCTTCAAAAGAAGATTCTCTAATCGGACACGGAGTTTTATATGACGAGGTCCCGCTTAAGAACGGAACTGACATTGATTTTGAAAAACTTGAACAAACAATTGATAAAAGCGTAAAAATGGTTTTAATCCAGCGTTCAAAAGGATATTCAACAAGAAAATCACTTTCGCTTGATACAATAGAAAAAATTTGTAAAATAGTAAAATCAAAAAATCCTGGCTGCATCTGCTTTGTAGACAATTGCTACGGAGAATTTGTAGACTCAAAAGAGCCTTTGGAAGTAGGAGCAGACTTAATAGGCGGCTCTTTAATCAAAAACCCCGGAGGCGGAATTGTTGAAGCAGGAGGCTACATTGCAGGTAAAGCAAAATATGTTGAAAAATGTGCGAATCGCTTAACAGCACCCGGAATAGGGTCAGAAGGCGGTGCAATGTTTAACCAGCACAGATTAATATTTCAAGGACTTTTTATGGCACCTTCGGTTGTATGTGATGCCGTAAAAGGCGCAGTTCTTGCTGCAAAGATATTTGATGAAATAGGATATGATTCTGCCCCAAAATATAACGAAAAACGAACAGATATCATACAAAACATAACATTCGGTTCACCCGAGCCTCTTGAGCATTTTTGCCGTACAATTCAGGCTCTATCTCCGGTAAACGGCTATGTTACCCCTATCCCGGAATATGTACCGGGCTATGAAGACAAAATTATAATGGCTGGCGGAACATTTATAGAAGGTTCAACAATTGAACTTTCTGCGGACGGTCCGCTGCGCCCGCCATATACCGCTTATATGCAGGGCGGACTCAATTATGCACATGTAAAACTTGCATTAGAAAAAATATTAGATAAAGTAAATAATAATTAGTCGCATTTTTTCTAATTTTAATTATAAAAATAACAAATATTAAGTTTCATTAAGACTTAAATAGCTACTTATAACTAATTCTTAAGGATTAGTGTAAAAAAAATTTTTAAATCAATTTGAAAGTTGAATTTTTGTGTTATGCTGTTGTGGTACCCCGAAAATTTGGGTGAAGTAGTTTACACAGTTTAAGAAGAGGAAGGTTAATATGTCATTACCAAATGTAGCATATTTCTCAATGGAAATCGCACTGGATCAGTCTTTAAAAACTTATTCAGGCGGTTTAGGATTTTTAGCAGGTTCACACATGCTGTCTGCAGGTTATCTGCAAATGCCTATGGTAGGTGTAACTATGTTATGGTCATACGGTTACTATGATCAACGAATTGCACAAGATGGTCAGGTTGAAGTTGCTTATATCAGAAAATATTATGAATTTTTAAAAGACATCAATGCATCAACAGAAGTTGATATTTTCGGTGAAAAAGTTAAAGTTAAAGCTTATTTAGTTGAACCGGAATTATTCGGTGCTTGCCCTGTATACCTTTTAACAACAGATATTGAAGGAAACAGCGACTGGGCAAAAAGTATTTCCCACAAACTTTATGACGGAAATGAAAAAATAAGAATAGCTCAAGAAACAGTTCTTGGTGTAGCAGGTATCAGAATTCTTCAAAAAATAGGCTATAACTTTGATGTTGTACACATGAACGAAGGCCACGCATTACCTGCGGCATTTGAATTATTAAGACAGTATAACGGAAACCTTGAAGAAGTTAAAAAGAAAACAGTATTTACAACTCACACTCCTGTTGCAGCAGGTAACGAAGTTCACTGGGTTGACACTCTTATGGAAGGCGGATTCTTCGCCGGTTGTTCAAGAGAAACAGCTGTTCAATTGGGCGGAGAAAACTTCTCACTTACAGTTGCAGCCTTAAGAATGTCAAGAATTGCTAACGCTGTATCACAGCTTCACGGTTTGGTTGCTAACAAAATGTGGGAATGGGTAGACGGCAGATGTCCTATCCGTGCTATCACAAACGCTGTAAATCTTCACTATTGGCAAGATGACAGAATTAAAGAAGCAGCAAATGACCCAGAAAAATTGTTAGCTGTAAAACGTGAAATGAAAGCAGAACTATTCGAATATGTTGCTAACGTTGCAGGAAAAAGATTTGACCCTGATGTATTAACTATCACATGGGCAAGAAGATTTGCTGATTATAAACGTGCATGGTTAATCCTTATGGACAAAGACAGAATCAACAGACTTCTTGATGCTAACAAAATTCAAATTATCTTTGCCGG
>CALUVX010000072.1 GCA_944324295.1 Candidatus Gastranaerophilales bacterium | reverse complement strand
GTTACAATATTTTCAGGCATCAAATCAAGAAATTTAACAGTATGCATCTTTTCATTAAAATTCCTGATTGCCATAGGATCGTTAAGAATTAATGTTTTATCTCTATCAACAAAATCAAATATATATGTTGCATTAATATAATCCAAATCGACAGGAGGATCCGGACGAAACATTACAAGAGGAAAATCATTAATTTTCTTTTCCCGTATCGTTTTATCATAAAAAATATTTCCGTCCTTTTCAAATGCTTTATAACAATGAGTTCCAGCAACTCCCGCGTTTAAAAACAGATTATCAATTGTAGTAATCCAAACATTCACATTTGAAAATAAAAGTTCCCTAATCATCCAAAAATTAGTAACAAGATTATTAAACTCAAAATATTTGAGTTCAATTCTATCTATAACAAATAATATATCCATTTTAATCTCCATTTCGCTTTCAGTTTACATCAACAACAATTCATAGCAATAGAGAAACAGGCTAATCAACTTTTTCCGGATTTAAAATTAAGCAATTAGAATTATTAATCTGAATTAGTTTCAGGAATTTATCCAAATCCGCCTTAATTTCAGGGAAAGTATTATAATGCATAGGAATAACGGTCTGTGCACCTATCCAGTCTGCAGCAACTGCAGCATGCTCAACATCCATAGTATAATGTCCGCCGATTGGAAGAAGTGCGATATTGGGTCTGTATAATTCTTTAATAGTCTTCATTTCTGTTGTCAGGGCAGTATCACCAGCATGATAGATGCGAAGTTTTTCTACATCAAAAACAATTCCCGCAGGTTCACCTGCATATCTGCCGTCAGGCAAAGAACTTGTATGAAAGGCCGGTACAAAAACAACTCTGCCCCAGTCATAATTAATCCATCCGCCAAAATTTACGGCTCTGACTTTACAGCCCTGTTCCTTGCAGTATTGGGCAAGTTCAACAATTGCCGTGATTGTAGCATCTTTTTCCTTGGCAATTTCAATAGCCTGCCCCAGATGATCACCATGAGCATGGGTTAAAAATATATCGGTAATATTCGCTTTACGCCAGTCATATTTTGGGTTAATACTCACATAAGGATCAACCATAATTGAATTATCCTTTAATTTGATTTCAAATGCACTGTGTCCGATATATTTTAAATCCATAACTTACTCCTTTTTTCTCCTTTAAACAAATTTTATTTAAGAGTTACATCGCCCTTAAGTTTTTACGTCATCCCGAACTTGTTTCGGGATCTTGTGAGATGCTGAAACGAGTTCAGCATGACAATATTATTCTACTCATTGCAAAGTTTGTACATAAATCTACTCTGTCATTTTATATAAATATAGCAAATTTTATTGTAAAATACAATTATGCAATATAACTTATTGATGCAAAAATGTATAGAACTTGCAAGGCAGGCTGAGGGAATGACTTCTCCAAATCCTCTGGTCGGCTGTGTAATTCTTGATAAGGAAGGCAATGAAATTTCAACGGGCTATCACCATAAATACGGAGACAACCATGCAGAACGCGATGCTCTTTTGAAACTTCACAACGGAGAAGAAAAAGAAGGAACACTTATTGTAAATCTTGAGCCATGTTCACACTACGGAAAAACTCCTCCCTGTGCTGATTTAATCATTGAACGCGGAATAAGAAGAGTTGTTATAGGAATGCAAGATGTAAATCCAATTGTTGCAAAAAACGGAATCAGAAAATTAAAAAATGCTGGAATTGAAGTAATAGAAAATGTTCTTGAAAATGAATGCAAAGCATTAAATGAAATATTTATAAAAAACATGACAAAAAATGAAGTTTTTGTTGCATTAAAAACTGCGACAACTCTGGATGGCAAAATTGCAACATCAAATGGGTCTTCCAAATGGATAACATCTGACAAAGCGCGCGATGAAGTAAAAAAAATAAGAAATCGCTATGATGCTATTTTAACAACATCTTCTACAATTCTTGCCGATAATCCGACAATGGCGCACAGAAAAAAAATTATTCTGGACAGAGAATTAAAAACGAATCTTGAAGCCCAGATATACAAAGAAGGTGAAATTTATCTGTTTAATGCAACACTTGATATGTTTGAAGGCGGAATAAATTTTATAAAAACTCCGCTTAAAAACGAAAAGTTAGATTTAGGATTTATATTGAAAAAGGCATTTGATTTAGGAATAAAAAGTATATTAGTTGAAGCTGGCGGTCATCTGAACGGAGAAATCTTAAAATATACAGACAAAATTTATCATTTTATTGCACCCAAAATCACCGGCGATAACAGCTCCTTATCTTGCTTTAATTTCAGAAAAATTGACAATATAAATGATAGTTACAATTTTAAAATTACTCAAATTGATACTTTTGAACCGGATATTTTATTAACTTACTATCCTATTTCAAAATAAGAAAAAAGTTGTATAATAAATTTTATGAAGAAAAAAGCGACAGCTGCAGGAACATTTTATCCTGCCGATAAAACAGAATTAGAAAATCTTATAAGGAATTTTAAAATTGAAGAGCCTAAATATCTTTCAAGAGCGGTAATTGTCCCTCATGCGGGCTACTTATATTCCGGCAGACTTGCTGCTAATGGAATACAACATCTGAAAAGAGATGCAAAAAATATTTTCATATTTGCACCTACCCACTATGAAAGAATTTTTGGCTGCACAGTCTGCGATTATGATGAATTTGAAACACCTTTGGGTGATATAAAGGTAAATAAAGAACTTATACAAAAAGTTGCGGAATTTTGCGACTGTAACACTTGTGATTTCGCTTTTGAAAAAGAGCATTCCATTGAAACTCAACTGCCTTTAATTAAATATTTTTTACCTGATGCACAAATTGTACCTGTTCTATACGGATGCGAAAATTTTAAAAATTTGTGTGAAACTTTAGAACATTTCTGGTCAGATAAAGATAATATTTTTATTATATCAAGCGATTTAAGCCATTTTTATCCGGAAAAAGAAGCATTTAAAATCGACAATTATACCGCAAGAATGATTGAAGAAAACAATCTGTCAAATTTTGAGCAGGAACAGGCCTGCGGAGCAGTCGGAATTTGCGGGCTTATTGAATTTGCTAAGAAGAAAAATTTTTCTCTTATAAGAACAGGACTCACAAATTCGGCAGCGGCAACAGGTGATTCATCAAGGGTTGTAGGCTATGGAAGCTGGTTTTTATATGAAGGTGCTAAAAATAATTACGTAAAGCAATATTATTCTGATTTTGTAAAAAAAGTATGTAAAAACAGCATTCTTACAGGTCTACAGCTTGGGCAATCAAGAATAAACAACTACGACTGCGTTTTCGAAGAATACGGAGCCTCATTTGTAACACTCGAACTGGACGGTATATTGCGCGGATGTATCGGCTCAATCATTGCACACAAACCGCTGATAAAAGATTTGATACATAATGCACACTCAGCAGCTTTTTCTGACCCGAGGTTTCCCGCACTGACACTGAATGAGTACAACAGAATAACAATAGGAGTGTCGCTTCTTTCAAAACCTCAAAGAATTGAATTTGAAACGGAAGAAGAGCTTCTTGAAGAACTCACACCTGCCATTGACGGACTTATTATACGCGACGGGAATTTTCAATCAGTATTTTTACCTGATGTATGGGAACAGCTGCCTGATAAAAATGAGTTTTTGGGACAGCTAAAACTTAAAGCAGGCTTATCAAAGGATTATTTTTCTGAAAATTTGGAAGCCTTTAAATTTAATACAACAAAAATTTAGCTTTTAACCGACTTTATCAAGCTTATTACGGTTATACTGGTAATCGAGATTTTCCAATGCACCTCGCCCCGAGCTATTCATCGCAATAACATCAAAAGCATGTTTGTTAAAATCATGCATTTTTTGTTGATTTAAAGATAATTTTTTTAAACCAGTTTTTAACTCTTCCTGCCTGTCATATTGTTTGTCAGACAAGCTGCGCAAAGTATCTTTTTGTTCCTGAAGCATATCATAAATAACAAGTAATTTGTTATTCTCAGATAAATATCTGAAATCTTCTTCACCGGACTCTACTTTAGAAGTTATATTATATTTGCCGAAATTAACAGAATTGATATTTTGAATTTTCATATTTAACTCCTTTAATCGATAACTTTCCCTTCAAAAATTTCCATTACCATATTAACATTATCAGAATGCAAAGAGTCAGCAATTTTAGAAATGCTTTCACTCTTCATTGGTTTAGAAGCTTCTTCTTTCAATTCCTGTATTTCCTCTACCGGAATTTCAGGTTCCATTTGAACAGGCTTCATTACAGGCGAGGGTTTAGGCTTTTGGGCTTCAGCATGCTGTGGAGGAGATTGAACAGGCATTACCTGTATATCATCAGCATGAGGTAACCTTATTATTACATTTGAATTTTCCTGTGAGAACAAAGCATTCACCGCATCAACAATTGCCTGTTTTTTAGAGCCGCTTTGAACCTGATTTAAGAAAATCTCATTTTTCATTGTCAAAATTGTTTCGTCAGATGCAATTTTAACAGGATTAGCCCATTGCTTGAGCAATGCACGTGTTGGAGCACTGTGAACATTATCAAGCAGTCTTCCCCATAATACCGAAATATCAGCTCCATCAGAGTGTTTTGACTTCGGCATCGGCGAAAAATCATCATCATTTGAAATATTTTCAACATCTGCTTCAACAGGCTCTTTTTCTTGAGGCTTCTGCTGAACTTGCATGCTTTCTTCATCTTTATGTAATACTATATCCGGTTTTGCATGTTCCACTCTTTGCATTTCAGGCTTCATAACAGGAGTCGGGGCCGTTTTATAAGCCGAAACTTTAACAGGCTGAACATTTCCACCTTCTAATCTTGCAATTCTGTTTTGAAGTTCCACAAGTGATGTATTTTCCGCTAAATTTGCAAGATCAATTATTGCGACTTCAAGCCACAAACGCGGATTATTTGTAAGTTTTAATTCTTTTATATAGTCAGCACATTTATCTATCAGAAAAACAATCTGATGAGTTTCAATATTTTCTGCCTGAACAGATAGAGATTTGATTTGTGCATCATTTGCCTGAGTCAGTTCAAACGCAATTTCCTTTCTGCAATTTTTGACAATCAACAGATTTTTCAAATAATCCATAAGATTTGTTAAAATTTGTACAGGCTCATTTCCCGAATTATAAATATTTTCTAACTCTTCAATAGCATCTTGAGGTTTTGAATTAACAATTTTGTCCGCAAGAGAATTTAACGTATCAAATGAAAGACGCCCGAGAAGATTGTTTATATCATCAGTAGAAATTGCTTCATCGCCATCCAACACACTCAATTGATCGAGAAGTGCTATACTATCACGCATTCCGCCCGCTGAATTTTTCGCAATTGTAAAAAGTGCATCATCTGTAATATTAATTTTTTCATTATCTGCAATGTATCGCAGATGTTTAACAATATCATCAGTTGTAATACGCTTAAAATCAAATCTCTGACAGCGGCTTTTTATCGTATCAAGAACTTTGTGAACTTCTGTTGTAGAAAGTATAAAAATAACATTTTTCGGCGGTTCTTCAAGAGTTTTTAAAAGTGCGTTAAACGCTGTCGTAGAGAGCATGTGAACTTCGTCTATAATATAAATCTTATACCTGCTGTTAACAGGAGCATACATAACCTTTTCAAGAATATTTTGTGCGTCTTCAACTTTTCTGTTGCTAGCGGCATCAATTTCTATAACATCCATTGGAGTTGAATTTGTGATATCAATACAATTTTCGCAAACTCCGCAAGGATTGATTGTCGGCCCCTCTTTACAGTTCA
>CALUVX010000071.1 GCA_944324295.1 Candidatus Gastranaerophilales bacterium | reverse complement strand
CTCAAAATTTTTTGTAAACTGATTGCAATTTTTATAAGAAAATGTTAATATAAATTTATGGGTATAAATGATTACAGAAAAAAAATATTTTTAAATTCTCAATACTGCACTTACTATAATATTAATAATTATACAATTCTCGCAGGTATTATGAGAAACAACGGATATTTGTATTCCGTTAAACTTCCTGATGAAAAAATTAAACAGATAAATAAAGCATACAGAAAATTTACAACTTTGTTAAATTCTATTGTGGCAGTTGAGATTATTCTATATATTTATCTTGTTATATTCCCGTTTTTTATTCAGTTTATGAAAATGCCGTTTTGGGCTGCTATTTTGATTTTGGCGTTAATTCCTCTGGTTGTTCTTTACTTAACATATATTGGAATTAACTGTATTTATGAAAATTACCTTTCACGATATGTAGGGACGTTTAAGAGAACACCTTTTAAACCTGAGATTAAATATATTGATGAAAAAGCGTTTAAAGAATATGAATCTACTCCGAGAAAAAGTGTTTATATTGTTTTAATTCTTGCAATTCTCTTTTTGGGTTATATTATTACTCCCTTTGTAATCAGCGGTTTGAATAATTCTCAAAAATATGCTCAGGCTGAAAGTCTTGCAGGTATTTATTTAAAACTTGTTCCGATTGCTCCGGAAGTTTATGCTCAAAAAGCTTATGCGGAATTTAACCTTAAACAATATAAAGAGGCTGTTGCGGATTATGAAAACGCAAATAAATACAGTCTGTCGGATGGTTTTTCCGAGGATATAATCGGTGTAAAAACATACTATTTACCATATAAGGAAATGATTGCCGAGTTTGATAAGGCTATTGCGGCAGAACCTGATAAACCTGTAAAATATCTTTTAAGAAGCGAAAAGGCCGCTTATCAGCTTAAAAATAAAGATTACAAAGTTGCTTATGATGAATTGAATAAGCTTGTAAATGCTTATGTAAAGGATGAACAGGTATTTTTCTCACCTGCGGATGTTTATTTTAACAGAGGTGCGGCAAGAGCAGCTTTAGGTGATGCAAATGGTTCAAAATTAGATAAAGCAATTGCACAAAAAATGTGTCCTGATTGCAAGTTTAATTTTGAGACAAAACTCGTAAGAAAGCCTTAACAATATTAATCGGTTATAGTATTGTGTTTTTAGATGTTTTAAGGTATTCTCTTTTTAGAGAGGGAGAAATTAATGCTTATTTTAGAAGATTTAAAAGAAATTAATGACGTTATAAAAAATTTGGCAGAATTTATACAAAATGATGAGACAGTAAAGCCTGATTTTGAAGAATATGTTAAAACTATAGGTCAAAGCGGGATGAATTTTCAGTCTGCTTGTTTCAACTATATTTTTGAAAGAAATCTGAACCGTAAAAGTATTTTGACTTTATTTTTGGAAAATTCTAAAAAGCTTCCGGCTTCTACAAAAAAAATTGTAAAAGCTTTGATGCAATCAATATCTTCAATATTTGAGATTAAAAGAGTTTTGCAAAACGGTTTTGACTTAAATAATATTATTAATGAAAAAACATACAGCGTTGTTTCTCTTGTTAAAATGACTACATTTAGAGGTTTGGGAGCAGGTCAGTATGTTGTTGCCAGAATTTTTAAATTTGAAGGGGCTTATTACCTCTTGGAAATTTCTGGAGTGCTGCCTTCTTCCAGACGGGATGATGCTTTAAGGTATTCTGTAGCAAAAATTATTCAAAATCCTGAATTAGTATATCTTGACAATCCTGAAAAACAAAAAGAAATTGAACAGGATATTAAAGATATTTACGGCAAATTTATTGAATTTTTTGGTAAAGATGAAGTTGTTACGACTAATAAATTTGCAGATGATTTAATCGGAGCATTTAATGACTTTGCCGAAGGCGGAGAAAGAGTTGATTACAGCGATAAAATTCAAACTTTGGATAATTATAGATTTTTTGATGTTTCAGAGTTTAATAATTCGTATGAAAACTTTTTGGAAAATTCTCTCGGAGGTTTTTCATCTCATAAGGAAATTTATGATGTCGGTATAATTTTTGATAAAGAATTAGGATTGTATGCCGTCCCGTTTTTTGAAACCTTTAACAGAGTTATTGATAATCCTGAAAGTATTGAAAATGCAAAAGCATGCGTGGAATTTTTCCTTGAAAATGATAAGTTTTCCGCAAATATTATAAAGCGTGTCGCCGATAGACATGACAATTTTATGGATACGGTTAATAAACTTTTGGGCACTGACTACACTCTTGAAGAATTGTTAGAACATTATAAATCACGGTATTTGGAAAATAAAATATTCTCATCAACTACCGTTTTATATAAATCAAAGGCTTTTTCAAAGACTTTAGGTATCATAGAAGAAGATATTGAAAAGCCGAGTCTTGAAGGGATAGATTTAAGCAAGATAGGCAGAAATGATCCATGTCCTTGCGGAAGCGGCAAAAAGTTCAAAAAGTGCTGCGGGGCAAATTTATAAAAGCTTAAGTAATGCTCTTGAGCTTATACCGATAATATTTTCTAAGTCGCCTGTATAGGACTTAATATAACCCTTTGGCATTTCCTGAATGCCGTAAGAACCGGCTTTGTCAAAAGGTTTAAAGTTGTCAATATAATACTTTATTTGTTCATCTGTCAGATTTGCAAATGTAACTTCACTTGTAGTTGAATTTTTTTTGACTTCTGTCGTTTCGGTATTAATAACAGCAATACTTGTTACAACTATGTGGGTACGGTTAGAAAGCTTTTTTAACATTTTAAAAGCTCCATCATAACCTTCGGGTTTTCCGAGAATTTCGTTGTCAAGAACTACGACTGTATCAGCCCCGATTATCAATGAGGGTTCTTTAACCAGCGGAACAACTGCTTTTGCTTTGTTATATGCAAGATTTTCTATAAAATCATAAGAAAAAACCGTCCTTGTATGATCTTCGACATACGGAGACGGTATAATTTCAAATCCAATATTAAGTTTTTTCAGAATATCTGCTCTTCTGGGAGAAGAAGAAGCAAGGAT
>CALUVX010000070.1 GCA_944324295.1 Candidatus Gastranaerophilales bacterium | reverse complement strand
ACATAACAAGCTTTAACAGTAACAGCGTCTTTCAATTCGCCATTGCCTAACACTCTTAAACCAACACAAGAAGGATGAACTCTTCCTGCTTCTTTTAAAATTTCAAGTGAAACTTCTTTCAGGCCGTATTGTCCAATTCTTCCTACATTAATTTCAGCATATTGAAGCTGGTTAATAAGCTTGAAGCCTTTTAATTTCGGCATTTGTCTGTAACCCGGCATCTGTCCGCCTTCAAATCCTCTTTTAGCAGAGCTTCCTGAACGTTGTCCTTCACCGTTATGACCGCGGCAAGATGTTTTACCTCTGCCTGATGAACGGCCTCTGCCTACTCTTTTAATTTTATGTGTTGAACCTTCTGCAGGTCTTAAATCTTCTAATGTAATTGTCATTTTTAATTTCCTTTCTTGTTACTGCGCCAACATAAAACTATGTTTGGCTTGCTCGCTTTCACTATCGCCCTAAAGGCTATACGCAATTATGCAGATTTTACTCAACAATTTGAACTAAGTGAGGTACTTTGTTTACCATACCCAAAATAGTTGCACTGTTGTAGTGTTCTACAATTTGATTTTGTTTTTTTAATCCCAAACCGGCTACAACTTTACGCTGCTGCTCAGAAGCACCGATAAGGCTTTTTACAAGTTTTATTTTAATTTGTTTTAATTCTGTTTTTGCCATTTTATTATTTCCTTTTTTATTATTATTTTAATTGTTACAGTTAATAAGTGAATAGGTTAACAGGTGAATAGCGTTAACAGCTTATCCTCTTACCTTCCTATCTTCTTATCTTCTCAATTTAGTAATTCAGCCATTGTTAAGCCGCGTTTTTTAGCAACTTCAGAAAACGGAGTAAGCGCTTTCAAAGCTTCTAAAGTAGCATTAGCAGCATTAAGAGGTGCCTTTGAACCTAATGATTTTGCCAAGATATTTTCAATACCGGCAAGTTCAAGAACTAAACGTACAGCACCGCCTGCGATAATACCTGTACCTTGAGAAGCAGGTTTAAGCATAACAGCACCGGCTCCAGAGCGTCCAGTAATCGGGTGAGGAATAGTTGTTTTGAAAATAGGTACTGTGATAAGATTTTTTCTTCCGTCAGCGATTGCTTTTTGAATAGCAATAATAACTTCTGAAGCCTTAGCACATCCAACACCTACCTGGCCTTTTTTGTTACCTACGATAACGATTGCACGGAAGCTCAATTTTTTACCGCCTTTAACAACTTTTGTTACACGGCTGATTTGAACAACACGTTCAATCCATTCTGATTGCGGTTTTTCTTCTGTTGTTTCAATTTTTTGTTTTTTACCGCGTCCGCGTCTTTGTCCGCGTGCAGGTTTTTCTTCAGCAGATTCTTCAACAGTTTCAGAAGCAGTTTCTTCAACTGTTTGAGCTGATGTATCTTCTGTTTCAACAGAAGTTTCTTCTACAGTAATTTCGTCTTTGTTTTCTAAATCCATTGATTTTTACCTTTCGTTATAAATATCATCCTGAGACTTTTTTGTGAGATTCTTCGCCTTAGAGGCTCAGAATGACGGTAAACTGAAGAATCTCATATTATTAGTAAAACGAATACACCAAAATAAAGCTAATTAAAGCCTATGGTAAAGTATTCGTGAGTAACTTTTCTGACAAGAATTATAATAACAACAAAAAGATTAGAATGCAAGCTTTTTGTAATCTTTTGTTGTATTTCTTAAATTATCATAATCTGTATGGCCAATCTTTTCTAAATTCAAAATTATCAATTCCTAACACCATATGAATTATTAAAATTTTAAGAGTTAAGTTTACCTTCTTTAATTTCTTTTATAAATTCATCAAAAGTAACATATTTTGCGTTATTTTTTTGTAAAAATTTTTTGAATTTTGGCATATCTGCTTCTGCGGATTCTTTTAAAACCTTGGCAAGGCGCAGATGTTCAGGAAATGGTTCATTTACGGTTTTGAGTGTTAATTTGTGTGCTCGAATTAGATTTGGAATGAAATTTTTTATATTATATAATGAAAGTTTCATCTTATCTTTTCCGGTAAACACACACATCGGAAGATTATCAATAGTGTCATAGCTTAGCAGGTTATGTCTTACGGCATTATTTATAACCCATTTATGCGATGCACCTTCTTTTTGTGGCAATTTTTTAAGATGTTCAAAAAATAGTGATTGCTCAAAAGATTTCGCTCTGAATACAGTATTATTCCTGTAAAAATCTTTAAAATTTTTAGCAAAATGCACAAATTGTTCAGACGATGTTTGTACAACTCTTATTGACGTAAAATTTGGATTATTTTGGTTATAAGCGGCGCTTACTTTCATGGATTAATTTCCTTTGCCTTGTTTTAAAATACTTTCTAAAGTATTAATCATACAAGATTTAAATCTATCACATTCTTCTTTATTTTTAGCTTCAAAACGTAACGTAAAAACAGGTTCCGTATTGCTTTGGCGTATTAGTGCAAAGCCCCCGTCAAAAACTATTCTCATCCCGTCAAGAGTTATAATCTCTTTTATGTCAGAACCGAACATCTTTCTGTTTGCCTCAACACATTGCTTAAATTTTTCAAGAACCTCTTTTTTTCTTTCATTTGGGCAGGGGAAACGGACTTCAGGTGATGAACATACATCATCAAAAGGTTTGAGCATATCGGAAATTTTAAAATTAGGGTTATTCTTTTTATGTTTTGATATTATTTCAATAATTCTGCATCCTGCATATATTGCATCATCAAAACCGTAATATTTATCTTTAAAGAATGTATGACCGCTCATTTCTCCGGCAAGAAGAGCATTTGTTTCTTTCATTTTATCTTTAATATAGCCGTGGCCGGTTTTACACATTACGGCATTTCCACCGAGCTTATTTATCTGGTCATAAAGAACCTGAGAGCATTTTACTTCGCTTACAACAGTCGGACACGTTCCAGTTTTTTTGCAATCCTCAATTAAGTCCATTGCATAAATCAGTAATAACTTGTCGCCAGTTAAAAATCTTCCGTCTTGGTCTATAATTCCTATTCTGTCGCTGTCTCCGTCATAGGCTATTCCGATATCTGCTTTATTTTCAACAACAACTTCTTTTAGTGTATCAAGAGTTTTTTCAACACTGGGGTTAGGATGATGATTGGGAAAATTCCCGTCGGGTTCAGAAAATAATTCGATTACACTACACCCGAGTTTTCTGTAAAGTTCAGGGCCGACAACTCCGCCAGTAGCATTTGCACTGTCTACAACTACTTTTACGCCTTCTCCAATGCTGTCAAATCGCTTTTCCATATCTTTTATATAGTCAGGAATAATATTATAATCTGTTACACTTCCGTTTGGTTTATTTTCATCGTTGGTTGTATTTTGCCAGTTTTTAAAAGTAATATCCTTAACATCGGCAATTTGTTTTTCTGTAAGAGTTCGTTTATTATAAGTCATTTTCAGACCGTTATATTCTTTTGGATTATGACTTGCTGTAATAATAGCCGCAGCAATTACATTGTAGCCTGGAATTCCGACAACCTCAGAATAGTAGCCTAATGGCGTCGGAGCCAGTCCAAGGTGAATAACATTTGCGCCTGTTGAAGTTATGCCGGCAGTTAATGCTTTTTCCAGTGCGGGAGAATGTAGTCTGGCATCACGTGTAATAGTAATCCACATTTCGGTTTCTTTTTCCCCTGATTGCTGTTTTAGCCAATCAACAAAACCGCGGCCGGTATTATAAAATAATTCTTCCGTTATATCTTCGCCGTAAATGCCTCTGATATCATTTTTGCCGAATGCGTGTTCATATTTTTTCATATTAAATTCTCCCCTTATAATTATTGTATAATTATAGCATGAAAAAATTTCTGACTGACTTATTTAATAATGAACACTTTGCGGGCTGGATATTTATTCTGCCGGCGCTTGCAGGAACTTTGATATTTATAGTTATTCCGGTTATTTGTTCATTTGGATTAAGTTTTACAAAATGGGATTTGTTAAATCCTGTTCAATTTGTAGGTTTTGATAATTACAGCCAAATATTTACTGATAATTTATTTTATAAAATACTTTGGAATACGGTTGTTTTTGCAATTTCTACTTCTGTATTCGGTGTCATAATTCCTCTTATTTTGGCTTGTATTTTAAACTCAAAAATTAGAGGTTCGGAATTTTATAAAACAGCATATTTTCTGCCTTTTATTACACCGATGATTGTAATAGGTGTTATATGGGAGTGGATTTTTGATCCTAATATAGGTTTTTTAAATCATTTATTGCATATTCATATAAATTGGTTATATGATACACATTATGCAATGACAGCATTAATAATAGTGTCCGTGTGGAAGCTTATCGGATATAATATGGTAATTTTTCTATCGGCATTATCCGGAATATCACAGAGTATGTTTGAGGCAGCAAAAATTGATGGGGCTTCCTATTTTCAAACATTTAAACATGTTACTGTTCCGCTGCTTTCACCATCAATATTTTTTGTTGTAATAATTACGGCAATAAGTTCTTTTCAAATATTTGATTTAATATACCTTATGACTCAGGGCGGGCCTTTAGACAGCACAAATGTTCTTGTTTATGAAATTTATAAGAATGCGTTTGAATATTTTAACGTAGGCAAAGCATCTGCTATTGCCTACGTGCTATTTATAATTATTCTTGTATTAACCTTAATTCAGTGGAATTTAAGAAAAAAACTCGTATATAATGAAAAATAAGCTTTAAATAGTATAATTGTTCATTATATCTTCGGCTGTTACATTATTTTTTATATCTCCGCCTACAAGACTTCTGAATTTTCGCCCCAGAGTTCCAAGTTCTATTATTCCTTTAAATGATGCTTTTTGTGGTGTTTCATCCGATTCATTTATTACTGCTCTTCTTCCCATGCTGAAATTAGAAAAGACACCTGCAGGTGTTTCTCCATGAATAAGCAATATATCGCCATTGTTTGATTTTTTAAGATTGTATAATGCACTGTCGAGGACTCCTAGTTGTTTTGTGTCCTTTGCATATTGTACGACTTCTCTGAATGCTCTGTTTGGTACAAATTTAGCTGTAAATGCCGGGTGGCTGCATGTTTTTTGAATTTCCATAAATTTTACCTCCTGTTTGTGTTTTTATTAATATACGTAAAAATTTTTTTTTGCTGATTAATAAATTTTTGTTACAAAAATTAGTTTTTTATTAAAGAATTTTGAAAAATGCTCCGTATTAAATAAATATGATAGGGAGTGTTAAATTATGTTCGATGACTTAAAAAAAGAAAAAATAGTAGTAGAAATTACAAATCTTATTGAAAAAGCCGAAAAAACTCAGGAAGATATTGATGCTTACTGTGAATTTATGAAGGGTGTAATTTTAAATACATCAGGATTAAACTGATTGAGTAATGAAAAAGTTTAATATGAGTATTATATTAAACTTATGAAAATTGTAATACTTGGCGGGGTTGCAGCAGGAGCAAAAGCCGCTGCAAAATCACGCAGGCTGTTGCCTGATGCAGAGATAAATTTATATACTGATGACACGCACATTTCTTATTCGGCATGCGGACTTCCGTATTATATTGAGGGAAATTTTGAAGACTATGAACAGCTTTTAGTAAGATCTCCTGAAGATTTTGAAAAAAAGAATGTTCATATTCATCTTAAAAGCCGTGCAGTAAAAATTATTCCGGAATCTAAACAGGTTCTTATCCAGGATTTGTCAACCCAGAGAGCATATCTTGTTGAATACGATAAATTAATTATCGCAACAGGTGCACGTCCTATTGTTCCAAAGATAAAAAATGTAAACCTTCCAAATATTTTTACTTTAAGAAAAATAGAGGATGGAATTGCCATAAAAGAAAAAGTTTTGAAATCAAAACACGGGACTATAGTCGGCGGAGGGTATATCGGTGTTGAGCTTTTAGAGGCTCTGGTTAAGCAAAACTTAAAAGTTACGCTTGTTGAATATGCTCCGAATATTATGACATTTTTTGATGATGACATGTCCAAACTCATTCTTGAGCAGCTAAATTCAATAAATGACGGAAGATTTGAAATTTTAACTTCCGAGCTTGTTACTGAATTTTCCGGAGATATAAACGGGGTTAATCTGGTAAGGACAGGGACAGGAAAAGAGTTTAATACTGATTTTGTAATTTTGTGTGCAGGTGTTACTCCAAATGTTGAAATTGCTAAAGATGCAGGCATTGAAATAGGGATAACCGGAGCAATTAGGGTAAACGAAAAAATGGAAACAAATCTTGCGGATATTTATGCCTGCGGTGATTGTGTAGAAGAAAATCTGGTAGTAAGCGGAACAAAAATTTGGATGCCTCTCGGTTCAAACGCAAATAAAGAAGGTCGTACTGCGGCAATAAATGCCTGCGGCGGTGAAGATAAATTTTTAGGTGTTTTAGGCTCTGCTGTTACTCGATGTTTAAATCTTACTATGTCAATGACGGGATTAACAGAGAAAAAAGCTGTATATTTAGGTTACAAACCGGTATCTGTTACCGTAACTAAAAATGACAAAGTCGGTTATATGCCTAACGTAAATAACATAACATTAAAGCTAACCGCCGACTATGAGACCGGTAAGCTTTTGGGAGGGCAGGCAGTAGGTGCGGGCGATGCCGATAAAAGAATAAATTCTCTTGCAGCAGCATTACTCGCGGGAATGACTGTGGAAGAATTTTACAACAATGATTTGACTTATGCTCCGCCGTACTCTCCAACTATTGATCCGCTTTTAAATGCAGCTCAGATGTTAATGGGAAGAGTTATGCCAAAAGATTAGCAATATATTTTGAAACGCCTTCTCCCATTGAGAAACAGCTTCCCTGAACTCTTAGTGCGCCCTGAGCCATAAAATCCGCGGAAAGACATCTGCCGGCAACAAAAAGATTATCAATATCATCTGACATAAGACTTTCAATTGGGAGTTGATAGTCTTTTAACGTTGTTTTTAAGGTAGATTTTCCGCGTTTATTTGAATGAACATCGACCGGATAATTTGATACAACAACAGGATGCTCAAATGTTTTGCCGGATGTTAAATCATCAATTGTATAAATATATTTTCCTTTAATACGCCTTGAAACCCTTACCCCAAGCATATCTGCAATATTTGAAATATATGCATTTTCAAATCCCGGAAAGTAAATCCTACAAAATTGTAGATATCTGTATATGTTCTGACGCGCCAGCATCAAGGCTTTTGAGATACTCTTAACTTCTAATGAGTTCCTGTAATCTATTATTCTCGGGCAGTTAAAAGCTATTGTATCGGGCATTCCGGGGACCGTAAATATCTGAAAATAGTTAGTATCATACTTATTAAGTATCCCCTTTTTTACAGCATCTTTAAATAATGGTGCTAATGCCCATTTTTTGTCCTTATCCCAGGTATAAGCAGTTGAAAGATGAATATAACCGTCTATATGTTCTACTGTTGTTACGTTTCTATCCTTATCATAATCTTGCAGCCAGTCAGAAAAAACTTTTAAATCAATTCCTCCCATCATAAATCTCAGAGTAACAGGCTGAAATTCATCCGGTTTTTCTAAAAAATTACAATTACAAATTTTTCCAACAACACAATTTCCAGTTGCATCAATTACATATCTCGCTCCGACAGATACCGATAATTCTTTTTGAGGAATATCTAACTCATCGTTATATGCCGATAATATTTCCTTTGTAATTTTTATTCTTTTAATCTTATTATCCTCAATTTTTATACCGAGAATATTAGTATCAAAAAACAGCTCTACGTTTGCCCGTTTCATGAGATTATCAAGTGCAATTTTGGTAATTTCAGGGTTAAACCAGGCCGGATTGCCCATATACGTTGTTTGCCCGCCTAATCTGTGGCATTCATCTATTAAGGCATTTTTAAATTCTGTATTTATCTGGTTATTCCCCGACTTCATAACCGGAATAACAAGCCCTGAAGTAATTGTACCGCCCAAATGAATATTTTTTTCAATTAATAAAGTTTTAAGTCCGAGTTTTCCGGCTGTATAAGCGGCCGCACAGCCGGCCGTTCCTCCTCCGACAATTACAACATCATATTTATTCATAATTTATAATTATAAACTTTTTAAAATAATATTGCAAAATAATTAAATAATATTAAACAATTATTATTATCTGACGCTTAGATATATGGCAATAATTTTTTTAACTTTTCCCATTTTTTAAAAGTTTAATATATCTTGAACTTGAGATTAGATTTGAATTTTCCACTTCATTTTTGTGAGCCGAATTTATAGCCTCATTAGTGAGGTTTAAATTTTCATCACGATAAAATATACCCGCTTTTGTTTTTAAAAGCCCTAAATCGTATTCTGAGAGTTCATGTTTTATAAGTGTTTTATTTTTAACTGCAATGGTCCCTGTAAATTTGTCTGCTGATTCTGAAAATATTTTACCGACATAAAATCCAGCGTTTAAAAATGCGTTTCTGACTAATGCAGAATTTGAATAGGTTAATATCATTCCATCATTATCAAGATGTTTGTATAGCTCTTTAAAAAAATCAACCGTCCAAAGACATGGACATTTTACCGGAGTAAATGCGTCTAAAAATATATAATTGTATATTTGATTATCATTTTTTACAGATTGTCTTGCGTCAGCTATATTAAGTTTAAAATTAAAATCAAGCAATTTAAGGGTATTAAGAGCCTTTTTATAACTAAAAGAAATATACTTATAATATATATTATGTAAGAAGCTTAATTTCTTATTATGAGGGTATAAATTATCATTATTTTGCTTTAAAAATTGCAATAAGCCGATAATATCATTGTCAAAAAATTGAGAATATTTTTTGTTAGCCAGAATTTCAAGTGCTTCATTATCTATATTATTCACAAGTTTTAAAAGTAACAGAATATTTACTTCTTTTCTCAACTTAAATTTTTGGAATGTATTTTTTGAAAGCATTCTTTCAATTTTTTCCTGTTTAAATGATAATTTATTATTTTTTGATATTTTTTTATTTGTTACAAAAAACGGAGAAAGCAGAGCTAAATTTTTATCAGTATCTAATGCATGTATAAAAACTTTAAATTTTTTATTATTTCTTACACATGAATGAAGAATATTTGAATTTTTATTATCGGTATCTATCTTAACGATATTTTTAATATTATAAGTATCTATCGTATCGCTATAGATAAAATCTAATAAAAAATTTAAAAAACTTTTTGAGTTATAACCAATTCCAAAACAAATATCTAAAATTTTTATTTCGTTATTTTTTTTCAAAAAATCTTTCAAGTTTGATGGTAAAATAAATTTTTCATAGGCCTCTGATAATGCACCATAAGTTGAGTGATATATATCATCGGCTTCCGGAGAAAAAAGGCCTACAGAGCCGTCATTTGTAAAATAAGGATATAGTTCATACATAAGACAATTATAGTTTAGTCTGCAATATTTGGCAAATTATTATGTTTTTGGTATAATATGATTGAAATTGCCAGAATAGTTATTATACGGCGCGAAATGGCTGTATAAATAGTGAGGGAATTATGAAAATAAACGTAAAAGTGCCGGCTTCAACCTCAAATTTAGGTCCCGGTTTTGATTGTATCGGAATGGCTTTGCCTATTTATAATACAATAACTATCGAAGAAACGGTTTTGCCGGGTACAGGCATTGAAATTAACGTATTAAATGATAATGAAACGTCTGATGAGCTGTTAATGGAGCATATGCCTATGGACGAAAACAGCATAATTTATAAAGCTGTTGAACTTTTATATAACTCAATCGGACAGACTCCGAGCGAATTAAAGATAACCGTTCAGTCGCAAATTCCGATTGCAAGAGGTTTGGGAAGCAGTGCTTCCGTTATTGTTGGCGGATTGTTGGCAGCAAATGAGCTTTTGGGACATCCCGCAGATGAAGTTGCGCTCTTATCTATTGCGACTGAAGTTGAAGGACACCCTGATAACGTAACACCTTCAATAGTCGGGGGACTTGTTTTGACATCACTCGAAGATGACGGGAGTGTTGTTTATCGAAAACTTGATTGGCCAGAAGAATGGCAGATAACTGTATGTATACCAGATTATGAATTATCTACTGAAATTTCACGTTCTGTTCTTCCTAAAGAAGTGCCGCTTCAAGATGCCGTATTCAATGCAAAACGTATGGGCATGTTTATTCAGGCAATTAATACTAAAGATGCGGAACTTATGAAAATGGCTTTACAGGATAAAATACATCAGCCGTACAGAATGAAGCTTGTGCCGGGACTTGATAAAATTATGGATAACCTTAAACATGAAGAAAATGTTCTTGGCTGTGTCTTAAGCGGTGCGGGGCCTGCGATAGTCGTTATTTCTCAAAAGAATAATTTGGAAAAGATTAAATCTATTATAAAAGATACCTGGGAAGAAATGAATGTAAAAGTAAATATAATGACTTTACCAGTTGAAACCCAGGGTGCTCAGATTATTAATGTTAATGAATAATTTTCAAACCACTTCAGTGAGAGTGAAAAAACTGTCATCGCGGATTTATTCCGAGATCTAATAAATTTTGGATTGCGCAACAGGTACTTACGTCAATAATAAAGGCTCCTCACATGGGGAGCCTCTGTTATTTATTAAGCTTGTCCTGTGTAATCCGGAGTTAATCCTTTTACACCTGCTTTTTCTTCTTCTTTCTTAGCATCGTATTCAGCTTGTGCTATCTTCAGTCGTGATTCAAGGTTATCTTTTTCTGTCTGTAAGCTGTCCTCCAAATCTTTCAGCGGCTGCAGCATAGATTCTCTCTGCATTTCAAACATATTCTGCCACATACTCTGTGCCATTGCATATTGCTGTTGGACTTGTTGTTGAATTGCAGCAAATTGTGTATAATCTTGAGAACTCATATTACCTAATGCAGCCAATGGGTTATTTGGATCAAATTGAACTTTATTTCCATACATTAATCCCATTGTTGCATAGTTCATCTGTCCCATCATCGCGGACTTCATATTTCTTTCTTGGGCCTGAAACATCTTCTCCATGTCACCAACTTGTCTGGTAACACGGCGCAAACGACTCTGAACACTTGTCATTTGATACTGTAGATCTCTGACAAGTTTTCCGGCCATTAATTTACCATATGCGCCTGATAGAAAACCCATGTCTCGTGTCCTTTACTTTTTGTCCTCGTAAATATATAAAGTATTATATATATCTAAAAATTGCCTTTTTTAAATAAAAATGTTAACATTTCTTTACAAATAATTTTACAGTATTAAAATTATAAGCCGGAAATAATCCTTAATATACACTTTACGTATTGTTATTGTTAATAAGTTATCTCAGAATATTAAAATAAAATTAGTCGGTTATAAAATTGCATGTATAATTATTTCCTGCTAAAATCAATACAAAGGAGGCGTTATGTTCAAAAGATTTTGGACAACAAAAAATATAATTTTTGCAATTCTTGTCATAATTTTACTTTTAATACTGCCTAAAATTATAGGGATTTTAATGCTATTTTTTGGTGCTTATGTTATTGCATGTGCGCTTAATCCGTTCGTAAGAAAATTGATGCACAAGATGAATAACAGATCGGCCGCTTCATCTGTCGTTGTTTTCGGCTCGATTGCCTGTGTAATAGCGCTTTTTATACCGATTGTTTTTGTAGCATACAAAGAAATTAAGACTTTTATGCTGCTTTTGCCCGAAAAGATTACAGAAGTTACAAATTTTATAATAAATACGGAATTCAACGGGCATAAGATTCCTGAGATGTTTTCACCAGACTCAATATTCGGAAGTACAACTTCTTTTGCGCAGGGCTTTCTTAATCAATCCTGGAGCCTTACTGTTACAATATTTCAACTTTTAATGGTTTCAGTTGCCCTAACAATGATTGTGTATTATATACTTGTTGATAAGACTTATTTAAAGCAGAAATTTCTTGAATTTTTTCCTCCGGACTTAAAAGAAAAAGCCGATGAAATCCTTTCTAATATAAGTAATAAAGTCGGCGGCTATGTAAGAGCCCAGATACTTTCTATGGCTGCTGTAGGAATAATGATGGCTGTCGTACTGGTTATTCTTGGTATTGAATATGCCACTCTTTTAGGATTGATAACCGGCCTGCTTGACATTGTTCCAATTTTGGGACCGACAATTGCTTTAGGTATTATAATTCTTGTAGCCTATCCGGCAAGTTTAGTAAAGATAATTTTAATTATTATCGGCTTCCTTGCCGTTCAGCAGATTTCTAACTATGTTGTAAGACCCGTATTATTCGGGAAATTAATGGAATTACACCCTTTGATGATATTTCTGGCATTATTTTTGGCTGAAGAATTTTTAGGCTTCTGGGGGGTAATTTTATCACCCGCTATTGCAGCTACAATCTGTGTTTTGATTGATGAATTATATCTCAATCCGATTAATCAGAAAGTAAAGGACTCTGATGAAGAAAACTGAGAAATATCTGTATAACAGAAATATCGACAAAAACAGTAATTTTGCCATGTGGATGGCTTTCCCGGGCGTTTATTCGTTTTCCATGTCTTCATTGGGATATTTGTGGATGTTTAAGACTATAGACAGCTTTGCGGATATTAATATTGAAAGAATTTGTCTTGATACAGAAAAAACTGTTTATAATATTTCTGATATAAAACTTTTCGGGTTTTCTTTCTCGTTTGATACTGATTTTCTGACTATCTTTGCTATGCTTGAGAAATACAATGTTCCGCTTAAAGCGAAAGACAGAGAAAAATTCCCGCTTGTGTTTGCCGGCGGGCCTGTTGTTACTGCTAATCCGGAGCCTTATAAAGATTTTTTTGACTTTTTTATAATAGGCGATGGAGAGGATATTAATCTTCAGGTAGTTACTCTTTGTAAAGAAAATCAAGATAAGCCTAAAAAAGAAATACTTCAAATGCTTTCTGGCATAGAAGGCGTTTATGTACCGGAATATCCTAAAACAATTAATAAACTTACACAAAAACTTAATGAATGTATTTATACTCCGATTTTAAGCGAAGAAGCTTTTTTCAAAAATACATTTATTATAGAAATGGCACGCGGGTGCTTCAATAGGTGCGGTTTTTGTTTGGCCTCTTACCTTAATCTCCCGCTCAGATGTGTTCCCTACAATGAACTGATAAAAACAATTGATTTAGGACTTGAACACACAAACAAAATAGCTCTATTAGGGGCACAAATAAGTGCGCACCCACAATTCCATGATGTTTGTAAATATATTTATGACAAAATTAAAAACGGCGAAAAAATCGAAATGAGTGTATCATCATTGCGTGTTGACGCAGTAACTGATGATGTTATAAAAACACTTACAGCGGCCGGTCAAAAAAATTCCACACTTGCAATTGAAGCCGGAAGTGAAAGACTGAGAAAAGTTATAAATAAAAATTTGACAGAAGAACAAATATTTAAAGCCGTAAAAATTGCTAAAAATAACAGACTTAAAGGGCTTAAATTCTATGGAATGATAGGACTTCCTACAGAGTCTCAAGTGGATTTAGACGCAACCGTCGAACTCGCCAGAAAATTAAAAAAAGAAAACAAAGGGTTTGATATTTCGTTCGGATTTTCCAGTTTTGTACCTAAACCGCATACACCTTTTCAATGGTGCGGCAGAGAAAATACAAAATCACTTGAAGAAAAAAGTAATTTCTTAAAAAAAGAATTGCACAAACTTGGCATAACAACTCACATTTCAAGTATCAAGTGGGATTACTGGCAGGCTGTATTATCCCGTGGGGACGCCAGTTTAAACGATTTTGTCCTTGAAGTATACAAACAAGGCGGTAAACTCGGTGCATTCAAAACTGCCGCAAAAAAATTTAATATTAATACGGATTATTTTGCTTATGAAAATTATTCTTTTGATAAGCAATTACCATGGGATTTTATACGGGTTCAGCCCGGTAAGGAATTTTTAATAAAAGAAAACAAACGTCTTCTATCTATTACATAGGCGTATAATCGCAATAAACAAGGCTTGACCATCTCTCATAGTAACTTATTTGAGTCGCACTGCCTGATTTTATGTAAATTCTATGCAGTGAACTATGCGGAATATTTAGCGCAGAAATTATTGCCGCTTTAATAATATCTTTATGTGTAACAACAATAATCCTTGAGCCAAGATTATTTTCAATTATGTTATTAATAGATTGTTCAACCCTGTTTATAAAATCAGTTACACTTTCAGCATCTTCCGGAACCGCAACTTCAGGACATTTTATGAATTTTTCAAGTTCATCAGGAAATCTCTCATCAATTTGTTCAAAAGTAAGACCGTTAAATTTGCCGCATTTGCGGGGGTGCAAATCTTCTATTGTTTCAATATTTTGTTTAAACAGTTTTGCAATCATTGCTGCTGATTGAACACAGCGGGTCGCCGGAGATGTAAATATTTTATCATTTTTTACACCGCGGTATTTTAAATAATCACAAATTTTTTCTATTTCTTCCTGACCGGCATCGCTAAGCGGCGGATAAGCCTCAGAATCAGTAAATCTGTCATCTTCACTATATACGGTTGAACCGTTACATATAAAAGTTATTTTACATTTTCTGCTAAAATACATAATTTCACCTCATTTTCTTCATTATATCACTATTTTGTTGTATAATCAAGAAAAATAAAAAGAAAGGAGTTTATCATGAGAGGAAAAGCTTTTAAATTCGGAGATAACATTTCAACTGATCATATTGCTCCCGGAAGGTTATTTCACCTTCGGTCAAATCTGCCCGAATTTGCAAAACATGTATTGGAGGATGCTGATCCAACGTTTGCATCTTTAATGAAAAAAGGAGATTTTGTTGTAGCTGGTTCTAATTTTGGATTAGGGTCTTCACGGGAACATGCTCCGCAAATTATAAAAATTGCAGGAGTAGGTGCTGTTATTGCAAAATCTTTTGCCAGAATTTTTTACAGAAACGCCATAAATATAGGTTTATTAGCCATTGAAGCCGATACCGATGCAATTGATGCCGGTGATGAGCTCGATTTGGATATAGAAAAAGGTGTTTTAACAGATATTACAAACGGCGCAATAATCCCGATAGAGCCTCTGCCTCCTGTCATGATTAAATTACTCCAGGATGGCGGACTTGTAGAACATATTAAGAAAAATGGTGATTTCAAACTGGTTTAAGCTTACCAGTAACGTAAATCATTTAACATTTGTGTTGCCTTTTGGGCATTTCTGGTTTTCAATCTTACATACTTTTGGGTTGAAGGGTTAAAAACACACATTGTTTTCCCGCAGTATTTCAAAAATTCTGTCATAGCTGAATAGTCGGAAGCCCGCTGTCTTTGCGCATTACACTCTTCCAAACTGTTACAAATTTCAGATGAACCGAAATTCCCGAGATTCATGCTGCTAAAACTGTTTTTGGTATAGCCATAAACACTATATGCACTTTTATTCTTTTTTGTACTTAAATAATTTTGAATAGAATTATTAAAATCGGATGAAGAATCATCATATATATAAAATACTGTCTTTTTAGAAGAATCAAACAAAAAACTCCATAAATGAGTTGTATTTACCCCTCTAAGAACAGCTGCAGGTACAAGTGCCGTCTGATAGCCCTCATAAGTTTCGTTTCTTCCGGAATTTCCGGAACTTTTGTCTATAACTGATGTTCCCGCATTTTTTCCGAAAGATGAATTTGATAAATTGGAAGTTAAATTATTGTAAGCATCAACAAAATCTTTGGCACCAAAACCCTTTAAAAAACCGGTAAAATAAGCTATTCCTAAAATTACCGCTACACAAGCCAAAAAACTTCCGGCTTCAACTAATTTATCTTTAACTTCTTTTTTCATAAAAACTCTCCTGCTTGAAAAATTATATACAAGGAGAAATCATGCCAACAATTGCACAATTGGTAAGAAAAGAACGTAAAAAATTAGTTGATA
>CALUVX010000069.1 GCA_944324295.1 Candidatus Gastranaerophilales bacterium | reverse complement strand
AGCAAGAAAAGTTGTTAAAAGAATTTTTTGGATTGGAAGATAAAAATATTTAACTAAAGTATGAACTTTGTCATACTAAAGTATGAAGTTTTGTAAAATTTATTAAAGTTTTTTCATGGTTATGCCGTATGTGTATATGAAGGCATGTATGTAAGGAAATTTTCATGAAAAACGAGAAGAATAAAAATGGTGTGTCCCTTTTTTCCCAATCTGATTTTATGATTGGGCAGGATCCTATTGAAGAAATTTTTGCATTGAATTTAGGTGATTTTATGGCTGAAAATCTCATATCAGAAGATTTGGCACGTAAAATCGGAAATAATATTAAGGATAAAAAAGCAGGTTTAATAAATCAGTTGAAAGAACTTGTTTCTATATATTCTCTTAACAATACCCTTTGTGTATTGAGTTTTGACAAATCAACAGAACATGCCATTTATACCTCTATTGCTCAATCTGTTAAACAGATGCTTGAAATTGAGGCATGTCATATTTATTTGGAGAAAGATAACAGGTTAGAGCTTGTCGGAACAACATCGGATTTTGACAGTGAATTCAGTATAGATGAAAATTCTTGTGCAGGTAAAGCATACCTTGCTAAAGATACTGTTTTTGAAAAAAGTATTATTGCAATACCTATGCATTGTAATATTAAATCAACAGGTGTTATAGTTCTTGAAAATTCTTCTCCGGTTAATGAAGAATATGTAGAACTTGTTGAAAGTATTGCTGTTCTTTTTGCAACTTCTGTAACTTTACAGAAAGTAATTGATGAAACAAATGCAATTATGGACGATGAACATTCATCTGTCAGTGATTTACAGCATGCAAGAGCAGAACTTACTGCATTAATTGGTGATTTATGCGACTATCAGCAGAGTTTTGTTGAACATTTAGCTTATGCTGTTGATACTAAAGGCCAGTATACTGTATCGCATTCTAAAAATACTGCTAAACTCGCTAGAGAAATTTGCCATCAGCTTGGCTTAAATGAAAAAACAACTGATTTAATATATTATGCGGGCTTACTTCAAAATATCGGCAAAATTACTTTGCCGGAATCAATTTTTGCAACCAGCGGTAAACTTTCGTCAGAAGATTTGAAACGAATTCAGGAACATTCGGATGCAGGTGTCCATCTTTTGATGAATATTAACTTTTTGTCGGAAGTTGTACCTTATATAACTTACCAAAAAGAAAGATATGACGGAACAGGCGAGCCTGAAGGTTTGAAAGGGCAGTCTATCCCGTTTGGGTCAAGAATAATTGCTGCGGCAGATGCATATTGTGCAATGACTTCTGACAGACCGTACAGAAAAGCAATGCCTGTTGAAAAAGCATTAGAAATTATGCAATCCGAAGCAGGCTCAAAATGGGATCCTGTTGTTGTAAATGCGTTAAACGAGGCCGTTAATAAATAAATCGGCTGATTTCATATATAAAAATAACCGTTTTAATTTAAAACGGTTATTTTTTCTCCTTTTTTCTAACTCTTTTTGCAGGTAAGAACATACTTTACGACTATGCTCTCTTGCAGAATTGATGATAGAAGTTCTGACAGTTGAAGAGTCAGAATATTGTTATTGAACTATGCTGAATGAAACGATTTTATCTATTGCAATATTGAGCCAGTCATATTTAAAACAGACATAGTCATTGCATTTACATTCATCGTCATCGCAGGTACAGTAGTCAGAAAGACGGCACACTAATGCATTTTCTAACGTGATAAAGTCATCATGGCATTCTTCACATCGTCCTTCCGGCTGGAAAAGATTTCCGTCAATTTTTAAATGTGCGGTAAATATTGTAATCTTATTTGTTCCGCTTTCTTCAATAATTTTTCCTATGGATTTTAAAAGATTTTTAGACATAAAAATACTCCTTTAAATTTTACAAAACAAATATAAAGGATATTAAGTTTTTTGTAATTACTCAAAAGGATACTTTTACGGTTTAAAGCCTGAAACTTTTGAAGAGATTTCTCTATAATCGGGAAGTTTATCCATAGTCAGAATATACATTGAAGGTGATGCTCCGTCTCCTTCATTAGGATACATATTAGCATCATTGCATCCTCCCTGAAGATAGTTTTCCAGTGTACAAAGACCTTTTTTTACATTTGCCGGAAATGTGCCGCTCACAAACGGAAATATATCTTTTTGCTTATCTCGGCAAAGGCTTACTAAATTTGCATCCATATCGCCGCATCCTACGGTAAATGTGTGTACATCTTTTCCCATTCTGTTTGGCCCTTTTTTACCATTTGTGTCAACAAATACTTTAAAAGCATCAGGAGCAACATCTACATTCAGCACCATTCCATCAGGCAGCGCATAAAAACATCCGGTGCCGGTTTTATTTACCATGCCGTAACCATTTGAGACTTCAGCTCCGTAATAGTTATAACTTTTATCAGGAACCTAGCTTCCGGTTGATGCTCCGCCATCGGCCATTGCAACATATTTCATCTTTTGGGCTACTTCCGCAAATGCATCACAGTTATTGTCTCCATAACCTAACCCTTCAATACAGGTTGCAACATCAATTCCTTCACAGCCTTCATCCGCTTTAAACAGGTTTATTGCATTAGAAAAATTTGTATATAACTTTTTAAAAGCAACAACATGCTGCTTGTTTCTTGTTTCATTGATGACTGTCGGTAGAGTCATTGCTGCTACAACTCCAATGATTCCGATAGTAATCAAAACCTCTGCCAGAGTGAATGCAAATCTATACTGGTTGTTTTGCATGGAGACTTGTGGTCTTCTTTGTGCAAGTCTAAAAATCGAAAGTAAATTTTTTATTTTTTTCACTTAATGCCCCCGTTATATTTATTGATATGCAAATTTAAACCTGATATTTATTATCATAATCTATAAAGACGCTCTTTTCAATATAAGATTAAGTTAAATTTTGTTATAAATTAGTAAAATTTTTGTGTTTATGTTACAATACTATCAAGGGAAACAGACTAATTAAGGGGAGAATATAACATATGGCAGATGGAATTACAGAAGTTACAAATGAACAGAATACTCAGGCTCAGCCTCCTGAAAAGATTGAAGTTGTTGATATTCCTGATAATGACGAGGCTATTGAAACCAAAACTTCTCAATCCTATGATGCCAGGAATATTAGAGTATTAGAAGGTTTAGAAGCCGTTAGAATGAGACCGGGCATGTATATCGGCTCTACTTCCCAAAGAGGGCTTCATCATTGTATTTATGAAATTGTAGATAACTCTATTGATGAATCTCTGGCCGGATTTTGTACTGATATATATGTAACAATTAATAAAGATAACAGCGTAACTGTTGAGGATAACGGACGTGGTATCCCTGTTGATATTAAACCGGGGACTGATAAATCTGCTCTTGAAATTGTTCATACAGTTCTTCACGCCGGTGGAAAATTCGGCGATGGCGGGTATAAAGTATCAGGCGGATTACACGGTGTTGGGGCTTCTGTTGTAAACGCTCTTTCCGAAAAATATATAGTGGAAGTTTCAAGACAAGGGTATGTCTGGAGACAGGAATATATGAGGGGTGAACCTCTTACTCCAGTAGAAAAATGTGAACCTACAGATAAGACAGGTACTAAAACAACATTTTGGCCTGACCCTGAAATATTTACAGAGACTACAGAAATTGATAAAGACGTAATTGCAAACAGATTACGTGAAATGGCATTTTTGAACAAAGGTTTAAAAATTGTCTTTATTGACGGAGCAACCGGTGAGCAGGAAGTTTTCCACTATGTTGGCGGTATTGCAAGCTATGTTGAATTTTTAAATCAGAATAAAAATGTTTTACATGACAAACCTATTTATATAGATAAAGTTGTTGACGGGATGCAGATTGAGGTTGCAATGCAATATACAGATGCATACAGCGAAAGCGTTTTGTCATTTGCTAACAACATTAACACCCATTCCGGCGGAACACATTTGACAGGTTTTAGAAACTCTTTAACTCGTGTATTTAATGATTATGCAAGAAAAAATAATATATTAAAAGATTCTGACCAGAATTTATCAGGTGAAGATGTCAGAGAAGGTTTGACTGCCATTGTAAGTGTTAAAATTCCTAATCCTGAATTTGAGGGGCAGACAAAAGAAAAGTTAGGTAATGCGGAAGCTATGGGGGCAACTCAGGATGCTGTCCGTGATAAATTACAGGAATGGCTTGAATTTAACCCCAAAATTGCAAAAATAATTTTAGAAAAGACTTTGCAGGCCCAACGAGCCCGTGAAGCTGCCAGAAAAGCAAGAGAATTAACAAGAAGAAAATCTGTTCTTGAAAATTCTACATTACCCGGTAAACTTGCGGACTGTTCTAACAGAGAGCCTGAAAAATGTGAAATTTATATAGTTGAGGGCGATTCTGCGGGCGGCTCTGCTAAGCAGGGCAGAAACAGAATGTTTCAGGCCATTTTACCATTGAGAGGTAAAATCCTTAACGTTGAAAAAGCCAGACTTGATAAAATTTACGGAAACAACGAAATTCAGTCAATGGTTCAGGCATTCGGTATAAATATCAGCAGAAATCCGGATGAAGTGGATTTGGAAAAACTCCGTTACCATAAAATTATTATTATGACAGATGCCGACGTTGACGGAGCACATATAAGAACGCTTCTTTTAACGTTCTTCTTCCGTTATGCAAGACCGTTAATTGAAAATGGATATGTTTATATTGCACAGCCTCCTTTATTTAAGGTTACTCAGGGGAAGACTTCCGAATATCTGTATGACGAGCATGCACTTGATAAAATGCTTAAAGAACGCGGTATCAAAAATTTGAGTCTTTCTGACAAGACTAAATCAAGAGTTAAAACGGGTGATGAACTTCTTGAGCTTATCAAGAATATGTCTACATTCTACAACTCATACAATAACCCGATATTAAATCTATATCCGGCTGTTGTATTGAGAGGTCTTGTTCGTTCAAATATTGAACCCGAATATTTTGAAGATCAGGCTAAAATGAATGAAGTTATTGAATACTTAAATCATTATCTTCAAGATCATGCTAAAAATTATAATATTCATGAAGCTGCAAATTATGTTTGCTCTTTAAAATACAATCCTGAAAATGCGAAATATGCAATTCAGTTGAATTTTAATGAAGAAGAACATGTATTGATTACGCAAAATATTGTTAAGAGTTCTGAATACAAGAGATTAAAAGCTTCTTATCCTTTAATAAGAGATTTCTTAATAGAGGAAGAAGAAACATTAATTCTTGAAACAGATACAGAACAATATGAAATTAATTCTTTTGAAAAGCTACAAAAATATATTGATGACAGAGGATCAAAAGGTTTACAGATTCAGCGCTTTAAAGGTTTGGGCGAAATGATGCCTCAGCAGTTGTGGGAAACAACTATGGATCCTGCTACAAGAACACTGTTAAAAGTAAATGTAGAAGATGCAATGTTATGCGATCAGCTGTTTGATATACTTATGGGTGATAAAGTTGATCCGCGCAGAAACTTCATTGAAGCTAATGCGGTTTACGCAACAAACATTGATACATAGTCGATATTACTGAAACTAAAAACTATCGTACTTTATTTGCCTCCGGCGGGTCTTCCAGACAGGGACACTTTTGATGGCAAAAGTGTCTCAAAACCAGCGGCACGCTTCACTCACTAATAATTGCAACGGCTCAGTCTAGAGGCGTGTAAACTCGCTATCGCTCAAACAATACACGCCTTTGAAATTGCTTCGCCTGCAATTATTGTTCGTTAAAGCTATCGCCGCGATAAAATAATTCGGCTATTAACGAAGTGAGCAATCAATGTTTGCGAAACAATAACAAGCCGGCTATTGTTTGAGCGTAAAGTTATAAGACCCTGAAACAAGTTCAGGGCGACACTTAAGCGAGTTTAGCCGACTTAAGTTGAGCATTACAATTGATTAGTGAACGGAGTGAAAGCCGAGAGCTTCTTTGCGGTACTTTCTTGTCGGCACAAGAAAGTACCAACAAGGTGTCTTTAGCAGATTGCTTTACTTCCGGTAATATCGATTATGTATTTGAATAAAAAATATTCTTGGTGTAATATTATTACATAAGTTAGACGAAAGAGAGATTTATTATGACAAAAAAAGAATTGATTTTTTTAGGACCGCCGGCTTGCGGTAAAGGTACGCAAACAAACAGACTTGCTGAATTTTTAAAATTTCCGCATATTGATACAGGTTCTTTATTGAGAGCTGAAATTAAGGGTGAAACAGAAGCAGGGAAAGAAGCTAAAGCATATATTGAT
>CALUVX010000068.1 GCA_944324295.1 Candidatus Gastranaerophilales bacterium | reverse complement strand
CAGTACTATACCTGTTTCTATATGGGATGTTATAAAAGGACACCCTTATGTTGCTGTTTTGCATTTTGGGGCATTGCCTGCAGTATTGATGTTAATAATTTATTTTTTTGATAGAGTAAGTTTGGTGGGCGGTATTATTTCGGTTATAATGTTTCTTATAGTTTTAAGAAGTTTTCTGATTATAAAAAATGATATTTCGTATTTTTATCCGGAATGATATTAAACATTATTCTTTTTGCGTTTTGGTGCTGTTAGGTCGTAACTTATTTGTATAAGGTTTAAAAGAGTTTTTTTATCAATATTGTTTACATCAACTTTAATCCAGTGTTTTTTATTCATATGCCACGTCGCACTTATTGCTGGATATTCGTCTTTTAATACGGCAGCAAGATCCGGATTGCATTTAAGATTAATAAAAAGAGTGTTTTCCAGTGAAAAAATAAGTGCAAACCATTTGTTGTTGCTGATATGTCTTACAACTATAAGATTGTCATACTCATCCTGTTTAAACGGGTTGTCTGTAATAGTGTTATCTGATATTAAACATAATTAGGTTAAATTTTTTTGGTTCATTTCTTCCCCTAAATTCAAATAAATTTCACTATAAAAAACGGTTGTAAAATAATATGATATATTGTTACAATCTTGTCACAAATTTTAGTTTGTTTTATAATATATTTATTAGTTTATAGGTAGTAGGACAACTTATTTTAGTGAAGGAGAGATTATGATTAAAAAGTTGAATTCTCCAAAAGCATTGATGGCTCTTTTTGCTACATTGCTAATGGGAGTTTCGCCTGTTCTTGCAAGCGAAGCTGATTTGGTTGTTCCGAGCATCAAAGACGTAAACGGCGATTTCTTTAATTATTTGTTAATTGGTATCGCTATTTCTGTAGTCGGTTTGATATTCGGATTTATTGAATTTTTCAGAATTAAAAAATTGGATGTTCACAAAGCTATGGCAGAAGTGGGCAATACAATTTTTGAAACCTGTAAAACTTACCTTATTCAACAAGGAAAATTTTTGCTTGTATTAGAAGTATTAATCGGTTTGTGTATCGCATTTTACTTCGGTTACTTACAGCATATGCCTTTGAAAAATGTTTTGATTATTCTGGCATGGTCTGTAATTGGTATTTTGGGTTCTTATGCAGTTGCATGGTTCGGTATCAGAATGAACACTCTTGCAAACGCAAGAACTGCTTTTGTTTCTTTAAAAGGAAATCCGTTGAATATTTTGAATATTCCTTTGAAAGCAGGTATGTCAATTGGTGTTTGCCTTGTATCTGTTGAACTTATTTTAATGTTGACAATTTTGTTATTTGTTCCCGGTGAAATTGCAGGTGCATGTTTTATCGGTTTTGCAATCGGTGAATCTTTGGGTGCTTCTGCTCTTCGTGTTGCAGGTGGTATCTTTACAAAAATTGCCGATATCGGCTCTGACTTGATGAAAATTCAATTCGGTATTAAAGAAGATGATCCGAGAAACCCCGGTGTAATTGCAGATTGTACCGGCGACAACGCAGGCGACTCGGTTGGTCCTACTGCTGACGGTTTTGAAACTTATGGTGTAACAGGTGTTGCTCTTGTTTCATTTATTCTTTTGGCTGTTGCCGGAGAGGGAAATCAGGTTCAATTATTAACATGGATTTTCGTAATGAGATTCTTAATGATTGTAACATCTGTGGTTGCATACTGGATTAATGGTGTAGTTGACAAATTCTACGCTGCTAAAACAGAAAAATTTGATTTTGAAAAACCGTTAACTAACCTTGTTTGGTTAACTTCAATTCTTTCAATCGCTATGACATTCGGTGTAAGCCACTGGTTGTTGGCAGATATGGGAGATAATTTATGGTTAATTCTTTCTACAATTATTTCTTGCGGTACTTTGGGCGCAGCTTTAATTCCGGAATTTACCAAAATATTTACATCACCCAAAGCTAAACATACTGAAGAAGTTGTTACGGCATCAAGAGAAGGCGGAGCTTCTTTAACAATCCTTTCAGGTATTGTTGCAGGTAACTTCTCTGCTTTTTGGATAGGTATGGTTATCGTATTATTGATGGGACTTGCTTATGTTGCATCAATTCATATTCCTGAAGCCGTTATGATTTATCCGTCTGTATTTGCATTCGATCTTGTTGCATTCGGTTTCTTGGGTATGGGACCTGTTACAATTGCGGTTGACTCTTACGGCCCTGTAACAGATAATGCTCAGTCTGTTTATGAATTATCTTTAATCGAAGATATTCCTAACGTATCTGAAGAAATTGAAAAAGATTTCGGTTTCAAACCTGATTTTGATAACGCTAAAAAATACTTAGAAGAAAATGATGGTGCAGGTAACACATTCAAAGCAACGTCTAAACCGGTATTAATCGGTACTGCTGTTGTTGGTGCTACAACAATGATTTTCTCATTGATTTTGGTTATCAAAACAACTCTTGGTATTGAACCTGAAATGATTTTGAATATGCTTAATCCTTATACATTGCTTGGTTTGTTATCAGGCGGTGCTGTTATCTATCGGTTCTCAGGTGCATCAATGCAGGCTGTAACTACAGGTGCATATTCTGCTACTGAATACATCAAAGATAACATCAAACTCGGCGATGCTGATTCTAAGAGTGCAAATGTCGCAAATTCAAAAGAAGTTGTAAAAATTTGTACTCAATATGCTCAGAAAGGTATGATTAATATCTTTATTGCATTGTTTGCATTTGCACTTGCATTTGCTTGTTTATCAGCTCCAAGCTGTATGACATCTGCTCCTGTAGCATTCTTTGTAAGCTACTTGATTGCAATTGCTGTATTCGGCTTATTCCAAGCTGTATTTATGGCAAACGCAGGCGGATGTTGGGATAATGCTAAGAAAATTGTTGAAGTTGATTTGGCTGAAAAAGGAACTCCGCTTCACGAAGCAACTGTTGTTGGCGATACAGTAGGTGATCCTTTTAAAGATACATCTTCAGTTGCAATGAACCCGATTATCAAATTTACAACATTATTCGGGCTTCTTGCAATGGAAATTGCAATTTCCGAGAACTTTAGATGTATAGCTCCTATTGCAGGATGGATATTCTTAATTATTGCATTAGTGTTCGTTGTTCGTTCATTCTATGCAATGAGAATACCTTCCAATTCAGCTAAATAATTTGGATGTTACACATATTAAAACGGCCTCACTTGAAAAAGCGGGGCCGTTTTGTTATAATAAAAAAGTAGTTAAAAAGAGGAGCGGAATTATGAAAAGATTAGCATTAATACAACCCGAACGTTCGGGGGGGGGGCAGTTCTAGGCTCCCGTAAAGGTTTTTCACTTGCTGAGTGTGCTACGCACGTAGTCATGCCGAAAACTCAATGTAAAGTCGCTTTTACCTTGGCTGAGGTTTTAATAACATTAGGAATAATTGGTATTGTCGCGGCTATAACATTGCCGGCGTTGATATCAAATTATCAAAAAATTGTCTATGTAAATCAGTTGAAAAAGTCCGTAAGTGTAATAGAAAAAGGTTTTAAGTTGATATTGGCGGATGATGGAGTAGATAGGCTTACTGATACCGGATTATGGTCTACTTTTTCAAGTGATTGGGGGCGTGGTGAACAAAATGACGAATTTACTTCATATCTGGGCAGGTATTTTAAAATAATTGAGAGTAATTTAATCGATTTGGAAGATTATAAACAATTTAATGGAAATTCCAATGGTTACAATCCTAGGACCAATTTTGTTTTGGAAGATGGAATTTATTTTATGTTTGGTGATATATATAAAAATCCTTCGTCTTTATCTGACGAAAATTGTAAAAAAGCAAAAGAATTAGGCGGAAATGTGTGTGAAGTGGCAATTAGTTCACTTTATATTGACGTAAACGGTTCAAAACGTCCAGATCAATTTGGTAGAGATACATTTCAGTTTATGCTGTCAAACGATGGCAGATTAATACCGGCTGGTAGTAAAGATGCGGCCTTATTTGAAGAACAGGTTGATATTTCTTCTAATTCAAAATATTGGCGTAATAATACTGTGCGTGGTTGTGGTGATGCAAATAGTTGGGGGTATGTATGTGCCGCGCGCATTATCGAAAACGGGTGGAAAATGGATTATTAAATTTTCATACTTTTGTAAAAAACTCATTGTTTTAACAATGAGTTTTTTGTGTTAATATAATTTTATAGAATACACATAGAAGGAAGTATAAAACATGAGTTTGACAGTATATTTAGGGATAGATGTTGGTTCTGTTACCACCAAATTAGCACTTGTAGATGAAAAAGGTAAATATGTGGACAGCTACATGCTTAGAACTGCGGGCAAGCCTGTTATGGCAGTTCAAAAAGGTTTGAATGAACTGTATGCTAAAAAACTTACTGATTATGATGTTATGGGTGTCGGTACAACAGGTTCTGGCCGCAACCTTGCAGGAGCTTTAGTCGGGGCTGATATTATTAAAAACGAAATTACCGCACATGCCGTTGCCGCAAGTATTAATGTTCCCGGAGTCCAAACAATTCTTGAAATCGGCGGACAGGATAGCAAAATTATCATTCTTAGAGACGGTATTGTAACTGATTTTGCCATGAATACCGTATGTGCTGCAGGTACCGGAAGTTTTCTTGATCATCAGGCTCAAAGGTTGAATGTTCCTATTGAAGATTTTGGCGATACTGCATTGAAATCGGAAAATCCAGCACGTATCGCCGGTAGATGCGGTGTATTTGCGGAAAGTGATTTAATTCACAAACAACAGCTCGGATATCCTGTAGAGGATTTGTTATACGGCCTTTGTCAGGCTCTTGTTAGGAACTATCTTGCAAATCTCGCATTGGGTAAAGAGTTATTGCCCGTATTTTCTTTTCAGGGCGGAGTTGCAACAAACTCCGGTATGGTAAAAGCTTTTGAAGAAGCCTTGGGACATAAGGTAGTTGTTCCGGATCATCACCAAACAATGGGCGCAATAGGTGCTGCTTTGCTTGCTATGGAAAATCACCAATATACGGATGCTCAGACAACTTTTAAAGGTTGGGAAGTCGGTGAAATGAATTTCCATTCAATAACATGCGACTGCACGGGCTGTTCAAACAACTGTGAAGTTATAACAATTGTTGAGGGCGGTGAAGATATTCACCATGTAGAAAAAATAAAAGATATTAAGGGTAATATTATTGCACGCTGGGGCGGAACCTGCGGAAGATGGGACATCTCATAGTTTGAAAAAGCGGGGTGTTTTGTTATAATAACAATGTAGTTAAGAAGAGGAGCGGAATTACCTGTGCAACGTATTATAGAAAACTGGTGGAAAATGTATTGTTAACCGCTTTTGAAGTTTCCCTTTGCCCATTTGTAAATACTTTCAAGATTTGGAAATTCTTTTTTGAAATTTTTATTATTGTTAAATTTCAAAATAAATTTGTTATTTTCTAAGAATGCATGGCCGATGACTTTCTCTGGATTTTTTGAACTATATCCGTAGATGACTGTTTTTCCGTTGCTTATACTTTTGTGTGGCCGCCCGTCCGATGTTAGAAATGTGATACGTTGTGTTGTCTGTTCATTGTTTGCAAAATTGGTTATTGTTCTTTTATAACCCGTTGGTATTCCAACAATATATGTAAGCTTTGTTACCGCTTTTTGTTTTTTTATTTTTTTACCGTTTGCATCATAAAATACTTTTTCAATGGTTTCTGTATCACCATTATTAGTTTGTGTTTTTATAATTTTTCGACCGTTTTTTTCTATAACAGTTCTTACAGTTTCATTAATAGTATCTTGTGCATCAGCAACGGTAGAATTTTTTCCGGACGATGTTTTTTGCCCTATGGCACGTGAAGCTCCCTTACTTCCTTTAGAAAGATAATAAACGGCAAGAAGTCCTGCTCCTGCAATTGCTGTTCCTATTGCTAATTTTAATGTGGTATCTTTTTTTTCTTTAACGGTTTCTCTGTAATTTTTCTCAGAACCGTTAAAATATATTTGAGGCCCTATTGCAGAAATTTTCATAAAAACCATCCTTTTTGTATACACATTTTAAATTGAAAAATAAAATTTTTTGTTATTTTAGAAAAAAAATTTACAAACCTTAAAAATTCGTGTTATCATATAGCTATGAATGCCTTAAACAGCACTGTAAATAATATGAAAAAAATGTATCGTGAAATTTTTATGAAATCGTCCGATGCAATAAAAGAGCGTGTTGATGCTATAAAACCGGAAGGACTTGAAGGTGATATTTTTGACGTCTATGAACCTGAAAGTAAAGGACAAATGTGGCAGTCGGCAGTTCTGGATATGTTTGAAAACGATATTTCTCATGAAATTTTCAGAAAGTGGAAAGAAATTTTAAAATTAAGGGAAAATTATTCCTGCAAAGGATGTGCGACTTGCTGTAATCTTGCATGTTCGGAATTTTCGTATGAAGAATTAAAGAAGAAAGCTCAAAACGGAGACAAATTTGCATCACAATTTGTCGGTATTTTTGTTCCTTATGAATCGCGGGAAGAGGCAAGAAAAGTTTATCCTGAATATATAGACCTTTTGGATAAAAGCGTCGATGATGAAGTTTATTTTTACCATTGCCCGAAACTTAATGATTGCAAAAGATGTTCGGACTATGAAAATCGTCCTAAAATATGCAGGGATTTTCCGGATAATCCGTTGAACATTCTTCCTGAATCCTGCGGGTATTACGAATGGCGTAAGACTGCGGAACCCGTTGCTATGATGCTTCATTCAATGGTTGAGATAATTGGTTACTACAAACAAAAAATACTTTTAACTGAAGATAAGAAGGTAAGATGATAGGCAATTTAAGGAAAATATAATTGTGAAAGTACTTTCAGGATTAACTTTAAGTGAAATCGAAAAAATAACAGATGAATTGAAGGCCTCAAAATTCAGGGCACGACAAATTCATAACTGGATTTATCTTAAATCCGTAAAAAGTATTGATGAAATGACAGATTTGTCTGTAAAATTCAGAGAAGAATTAAAACAAATTGCAGTAGTTTCGGATACAAAGATTAAGGTAAAGCAGGAAAGCTCTGACGGTACTTTAAAATACTTGCTGGAATACCCTGACGGTGAGTGCGTGGAAACTGTTTTGATGCGTTTTGACAATCGTGCGAATTTAACAGCCTGCGTAAGTTCTCAGGTTGGATGTGCTGTTAATTGTTCGTTTTGTGCTACCGGTAAACGCGGTTTTATCAGGAATTTGACCTATAAAGAAATTATCGAGCAGGTTTTGACAATTCAGCGTGATACTGGATTGAAGGTTACTAATGTTGTATTTATGGGGCAGGGTGAACCGCTTTTAAATCTTGATAATGTTTTAAAAGCGATGGAAATATTTAACGAAAATTTACAAATCGGCGCAAGACGTTTGACGGTGTCAACATCAGGTATAATTCCCGGTATTGAAAGACTTGCCAAAGAAAATATGCAGTCTACCCTTGCAATTTCTCTACACGCTTCAAATCATGAAATACGTAAAAAATTAATGCAGATTGAAAATAAATATCCTATGCCAGAGCTTAAAATTGCTTTGAAAAATTATATTGAAAAAACAGGCAGACGAATTACAATTGAATATCTTCTGATAAAAGATTTGAATGATACTCTTCAGAGTGCAAAAGAGCTTGTCCAATATCTGCACGATTTAAAATGTAACATAAATTTAATCCCTTATAATCCGACAGAGAAAAACGATTATCAAAAGCCTTCCGGCAATTCGATAATGCGTTTTAAATCTCTTTTGGAACAATCAGGTAAAAAAGTTACCGTAAGACTTGAGCGCGGGGCAGATATTGATGCTGCCTGCGGACAGCTCAGGGGAAGGGTTGTATAGATTGAAAGCCCTGATTCAAAGAGTAAAAAAAGCTTCAGTTAGTATTTCCGGCGAATTATATTCCTCAATCGCTCAGGGGGTTCTTGTTTTTCTCGGGGTAGAAAAGGACGATGAAAAAGAAAATGCCGAAAAACTTGCTGATAAAATTATAAAGTTGCGAATTTTTGAAGACGAAAATGAAAAAATGAATTTATCTGTTAATGATGTAAATGGAGAAATACTTGTAGTTTCTCAGTTTACATTATGCGGAGATTGTAAAAAAGGAACACGTCCTTCTTTTGATAAAGCGGCCGCCCCTGAAAAAGCAGTTGACTTATATGAATATTTTATTAAATATCTTAAAGAACAAGACATGGTTGTAAAGACAGGAAAATTCCGCGCAATGATGGATATTGAGCTTGTCAATGATGGTCCTGTAACATTTTGGCTTGAAAAATAGTGCTTGTATCTTGCAAAAATTTTAAAAGCATGTTATAATACTTATATTGATATAGAGTTAGAAATTAATTTTTTTCACTGAGGAGAAATTTTTTACTTTATTAACCCGGAATTACGTTATTATTTTTTTAATTAAGAGGCTTTCATTATGTATGTAAACAAGTGTATCAAATG
>CALUVX010000067.1 GCA_944324295.1 Candidatus Gastranaerophilales bacterium | reverse complement strand
ATTATCTTCCAATTTTAATTATAACATATATTTAACAAATTTTCAATAAAAAACAGAGCCGATAAATCAGCTCTGTTTTTTAATTTCTTATATTCAAAAACTTATTTTTTTAATAATTCTTTGAATTTTTTACCAGCTGAGAAAGCAGGAACTGTTTTAGCAGCAATTTTCAAAGGAGCACCAGTTTGAGGATTTCTTCCTGTTCTAGCAGCTCTTTTACGCGGTTCGAATGTTCCGAAACCAACCAATGTAACTTTTTTACCTTTTGATACAGTTTTTTCAATTGTTTCTAAAGTAGCTGCAATAATATCAGCAGTAGCTTTTTGAGAAACTTTTGCTTTCTTTGATACTTCTTTTACTAATTCTTCTTTGTTCATTATGAACCTCCTTTTACCTTGTGCATACAGCAATGAAACCATTCTCTCTCCGCATGCTCTTGTTATCGACAAAATTTATTATAGCATTTTATTTCAATTTGGCAAGTGTTTTTCAAAAAAAAATAATATATTTTGTATTATATTCTGGTTTTCAAGGTCTTTAAAAAAGGAGGAACAGCCGATATTAACGTTTTTCAACTAGTTATAAGATTTAGGATCAACCCGAGCAAATTTAACATCTTTATAGAAATATTGCAAAATCTGGTATGCATTATAGCCCTGTTTAGCTAAATTATTTGCCCCATGCTGAGACATGCCCACGCCATGCCCGTTCTTTTTCACGTTATCATCAAAAGATGGTACAGAACGAAGGTAAGGCAGATTGCCTCCCCATCCGCCAGCCGTGGTTTGCCCGCCGGCAGAAGCCGAATAATAAGCATTAATAACCTTCATATTATAAGTAAGAACAATTCCCTTTGTCTCATCAACGGCATAATTGGTATCGGCAGTTTCTTTTGAGGCACCGCCATAAGCCTGATCCTCCGGTGTATCTTTTAGGTCATAGCCGTCTTTTGCACGTTTCCCCAAATTTGCAAGCGCATAACTTCTTGCAGCAATTGCCTGAGCCTTATGAGCTTCAGTTTCCCAGCTGGTCGGCATTTCAGAAGGGACAACACCCTTTATATAATCTTCAAGAGGAACATTATTAATAACAGTTAACTTGCCGTTTTTATTCTGTATCATTATTATTCCTCTGTACCAACGGCTTTTAGCACTTACAAAGCCGGGAGTTGTAGTTTTTATAACAATATTATCCGAATTAATTTTGTAATATGTTCCGTTATATCTGATTGCCATAAGGTTATGATAAGGCTTAATCTCATAACCCTTCATAGCTTCTAAATCACATATACTGTGATTAGTGTTGGCATCAATTATAACTCCTTTAACAGATGTTCCTATACCCGCAGATTGCACTGCGGTTTGAAGGCCTATTTTTATAGCAAAACAGGGATTTGCAAAAAATTGTGTTAAAAATAATATTGAAAATGTAATAAAAATCTTTTTCACATAGTTATTATAACACATAAGAATATAAAAGGGATTAGGCCATGCGATTGATTTTTTCTTGCTGCTTCGGCTTGATTTCGCTTGTTTCTTCTTCTTTTATACTACAATTTGCCTTAACTCTTTTTGAAATGTCTTTTCCAATCTTCTGTCCTACTGCATAAGACGTCATAGAACCGCCGACAAAGGCAAGCCCCTTAACTATAGCCCCTGCTTTTCCAGAAAGTTTATGCTTTTCCAAATATTCCAACACAGGTTTTAGACATTTTGTATCTGAAGCTTTTGATAACAAATCTTTACAGGTCTTTGAATTAACCGCCTTATCGTAGTTTTGCTTAATAAGTTCTTCTCCGGCAAACATAGTTGATAATGCGGCCGCCTCTGTTATCCCCGTTCCTACTTTATCATCAGACATCGCAGTTTTTATAACTCCGGATGCGCAAATAAGCGGATTAACATTATTAACAGCAAATTTTGTTACCTTGCCGGCATAATCAAACATCTTATTTTGTTTTGCCAAATCCGAAAAAACACTCAATGTACTTCTTGCAGCATTAGCAGCAAGACCGTCATATTTAGCAATTTCCTGAACAAGACCGGCAGTTTGTCCCAAAGTAACGGCACTGCGTCCGACCTCACCATGTTTTGTTTTATCAGCATTTCGTACTGCAAATATTCCTGATGCTACTGCACTGAACACAATTATTCACCTTTATAAACTACACTACATTTATATAAAGTAATTTGTTATTACAAAATTGACAAAAAATCCCAAAAATTTACATTTGTAACAAAAATAATGAACTAAAGATTTGTGAAATCGTTATATTGATAATAGAAAAAAAACTGTTATAATAAATATTATGAAAAAAATACTACTAATTCTCGTGTTAACCTTAATACCATTTTGCGTACATTCGGCAGAGCTTCCGAACGTACAGCTTGAATTGAGAGACTATCACGGAATTATTATCCCTGAAGGGACATTTGTTCCGGTAATGAATACCCAGGAAATTTCAACACAGAGTTGTGATGAAGGATACAAAGTCAAATTTATATGTACAAACGATTTATTTCTTCATGAAACAAATATTATTCCTAAAGATACTGAATTTTACGGGTATATTGAAAAAATTAACGCCCCTATTATAGGCACAAACGCCGCTATGAAAATTAAAATTACCAAAATGGTCTATACAGACGGCTATGAGGTTCCTGTAAGAGGATATTTATATACTTCAAACGACAATGTGTTCGGCGGAGGGATGTCTGAACCCGCAAAATATATAAGAATGGCTCAACGCCAGCAAAGTGTAAAAAAAACAACCCTTCAAATCCGCGGCTCTTATGAAAGAAAAATGGGAACACATACAACAATTGCCCCGGGTGCAAATGAACTCATAATACTTACATCGCCCGTCTGGATAACTCATACCTTAACAAATTGACTTAGAATTAAATGTGAAATAGAATTGTATTAAATAAGACGAAAGGGATTTTTATGAACAGAAAATACGGATTAATTTTAACCGCACTAATTTTATCGGCAGGAATTGCCAATGCAGCACCAAATTACAGTGTACAGCAGCAAACTCCAGCACCTTCTTTTCAACAGAATTATTACCCTACACAAACATTAAGCGGAAACCAAACTCTTAAAGGAAGTGTTGTAACTGTTCCTGCAGGACAAAATGTGCCCGTAGTAGTAACAACTCCCATAAGCTCTGCGAATATGACAACCGGCCAGAGTGTAACAGTGGCTTTGGGCTCAGACTTTTATTATAACGGCAATCTTATAGCACCGGCAGGGAGCTCTGTTACCGGCACGGCAATTGAAGTTTCAAAAGCAAAACACGGAAGTATGAACGGGAAACTTCTTTTAAGATTTACCCAGATAACAACCCCGTACGGACTTCAAATCCCTATTTCAGCAGTAGTTAAAACCAGTGATAACACAGGAGTTTTAATCGGCGGAACAAAACTTGACGTTGCAAAAGACTACGGTAAAGATTTGGCAATAGGTGCAGGTGCAGGAGCTTTGGCAGGTGTCATAATATCGCCTCTTGCCGGAGGAGAAATCGGCAAAGGTACTGCTCTTGCTACAGCAGTAGGTGCAGGCGGCGGACTTGTAAAATCAATCTGGGATAAAGGTAATGATGTTGAAATTCCGGCAAATTCAGCAATTGAACTTGTACTTACCCAACCGATTACAGTTAACCCCTCAATGTTTAATAACAATTATTAGAAAATCGGGTAATAATTTTATTTTTGTTTTAAAATAAAATTAACACATAAGAAACAGATATTGGGGAAAAATAATGTCCTTAATAGGAAAATATACCGAAAACTTTATAGAAGACGATGAGCAAGAACAAAACACAGGTTATACAACACCTGCCGTATTGAAAGATGATGAAGCCATAAGTTTGAAAAAATCAATGTTAATTTCTGCACTTCTTCATCCGACAGCGATAGGCGTGTGGGCTTTGGTTGTCCTTATTCTAAGCATGCTTGAGATTACATTGACCATTTTTGAAAAACCTAAAGCAAAAATGAATGATATTGAATTTGTTCTTGTTGAC
>CALUVX010000066.1 GCA_944324295.1 Candidatus Gastranaerophilales bacterium | reverse complement strand
GCCGTGATTTTACAATAAATGCACTTGCAAAATCTGTTACAACCGGAGAAATTATTGATTACACAGGCGGACTTGAGGATTTGAAAAATAAAAAACTCCGCGTTTTGCATGACGAAAGTTTTATTGATGATCCGACAAGAATTATAAGAGGGCTGAAATTTTCGGTTCGTTTCGGTTTTGACTTAGATGAGCATACCAGAAAACTTCAGGAGGATTACCTTGAAAATATTAATTACGATATGAGTTACAAAAGGGTTAAAAAAGAACTTATTGAAACTTTTAACCCTCGTTATTACCCCTCATCCGCCTTTCAGGCACCTTCTCCCGCCATCGGGGAGAAGGGAATGTATCAAATTGCCTTTGAAAAATTTATTAATGAAAAAATTTATAAACTTGTAACCCCAAATGCAGTTGAAATGCCTTCTGTTAATATTGAAAAATTGGTTAATGATTATTATTACCCCTCATCCGCCTTTCAGGCACCTTCTTCCGCCATCGGGGAAAAGGCAGTATATATTTGGCTGGTTTATGTCGGAGTTCTGGGGGATTTGTCCCGTCTTCCCTTGACAAAAATTGAACAAAAAATTCTTGATGATGTGCCGAAAGAAAAATTAAACGGTGATTTTGAATTATACAAGGCTTTTCAAAATGCATGTCTTGAGTCGGTTTTACTTTACGGAATTTTAAAAGATGAAGCTGGAGCAAGGCATTACCTTGATGATTTAAGAAAAATAAAAATTTCAATAACCGGGAATGATTTGCAAAAACTCGGTATAAGACCATCGCCTGAATATCAAAGGATTTTTGATGACGTTTTGATGCAAAAATTGAAAAATCCAAACATGACAAAAGAAGATGAAATATTATTTGTTAATTCATTTCTTTGATGTAAATTTTGGTTTTATAAATCATCAACATGTTGTACGGTATCTTTTATATACTTTTTAACTGCTGTCGTAATTAAAAGGTCAGGTTCTGTCATTACAAATTCATCAAGCAATATTATCCCGCGTTTTTTATTCCCGTTTTCTATATATAAAAGTCCGAGCATTACTTTATTTAATATATTTCCGCCTTTGCTATATTCCTTTATTTTAGAGTTTACAATACCCAAAGCTTTATAACACTGGGCAAGATCCTGGTAGTATTGAAAACTAAGGCTGTATTGTTTTATAGCATCTTCATAAGGCTGGCGGGCCAGGTCAGGATATCCTATTGCCATATAGGCATCACCGATATTATTGTAGTATACCGAAGTCGCCTGAGTATTCGGATTAAGACTTATTGCAATTTTAAATTCCTGAATTGCCGCATAATATAGACGCTCGTTCATATAGCGCAGACCCATATTATTGTGAAGGTATGCGTTTTTGGTGGCATCAATTACGTATACATCTGGCTTTCTATAGCCTGATGTTATGAAGCTCAAGAAAAGTAATAATAATATTAAATATTTTTTCATACTTATAAATTTAATTATAGTTTACATCAGGTCAATTTTAAGACCTTCATAGGCGAATAAGATATCATCCTGTTTGTAATGTTCTTTAATTGCGTTTAATTTATTATCATCATAACCAGGGTCATAGTGGAAAAATACAAGTTTTTCGGCATTTGTCTGATGTTTTGCTTCTATTGCCATATCAAATGTAGAATGCCCATAACCCTGTTTGGGGGCATACGCATCCATATAATCTTCCATTGTATATTGTGCATCGTGGATTAAAAGATTACAACCGCGCGCAAAATTTGCAAGTTTTTTGTCGCCGCCGGGGTAGCTTTCTTTGTCTGTTGCATACACAAGCACTTTGTCTTTGTACGAAATTTTGTATATTATAACCCCTTCCTGCGGGTGTGCATAAGAACGATAACATGTTATTAATACATCGTCCCCTTCTACACGCGCGTCATTTTCATTTTCAATACGTTTAATTATAGGAGCTTCTCCATGACGTAGAATTATTCCTTCTGTTTCATTCAAATCTTTGATATTCAGATTTCCTGCAATATCACCCAAATCAAGCGGGAAAGATTTCCCGAAAAGAAGTTCTGCAAGCTCATCAGAGAGGCTTTCATTGTAATTCACATTGCCATATACATCAATTACTGATGAAGGAATATGAAGCGGTCTGAAAAATGTGAATCCCTGAATATGATCCTGGTGAATATGTGAAATTAATACAGTCGCTTTAATCGGAGTTCTGTCCGATGCATTTAACCCTGATGCAATATATTTTTCCATAAGTTCACTGCCCGTATCTATCAGGCCTGTACCGGCATCAAGAATTATCAAATGCCCGTTTACATTAACTTCTACACAGGAAGTATTTCCACCATATTGAAGAAAATCTTTGTTTGCTACAGGATAACTTCCTCTTACACCTCTGAATTTTACGCTGAATTCACTCATTTTGCTTCTTCCTTACTTTTTTTTATTTATTGTGATTGTTGCATTTTGGTCTTTTTCTTCACCTGTATAAATACTTGTTCCGAATACAAGTATTTTAGCTAGTTTCTGTATATTTTTAAGGTTTGTTTCTTTGTTTTCAATATTGAAAACAACTTTGTTTCTGTAATTTGTTACCGTAACCATTCTGAATGCGTTAGGGTAAGATACAAGAGCCGGACAGCTTACGTATAGGATATTTCCTTTCTGTGTAATTTTTGCACCATGGTAATGCCCTTGAAAAACACCTATTGGATTTTTGTATTTATTTAGTATTGCTTCTATTTTGTCGGCATCAAGCAGTCTGTGATTCGGGCTGTTATAAGGCTCAATTACCGGAACATGCATAAAGATTAAAACAGTATCATCTTTTGAATTTTCAAGTTCCTTATCAAGCCATGCAAGCTGTTCATCCCCTATTCTGCCGTTTGCAGTTAATTTTTCACGTATTATTGAATCAAGAACAATTACTTTATAACCTTTTTGAGGAACAAAAGAATAGTAGGATTTTTCAAATTTGTAATTCTTATTGTATTTATTTACAAGTTCCATATAAACTTTTGGGGTTAAATAACCGCCGACCATTGTGTCATGATTTCCGAAAGCAAAGTACCATGGAGCATTGAGTTTTTCTGTGTGCGGTAAAAAAGAACTTAATTCTTTTTCAAACGGTTTGTCTATCAAATCTCCGGTAAACATTACAAAAGAAACGTTAGGTGTTGCATTTATCTGTTCTATTGCATCATCTAAAAGTTCGGGAGATTCTCCAATCATTTTATATGTTGTATTGTTTTGACCTGTATAATAATGTACATCACTAAGCTGCGCAAATTTCAAACTTGAAGTGCTGCTGAAACATTGAAGTCCGTAAAGCATTGCTGCTGCTAATAAAATAGATATTGACCAGTTTTTAATTCTTGTCATAATTGATTCCTTATTTGTTTTTTTGTGTTGTTTATGATGTTTTTTTACTGTTTTTTTCATTGTTTATCCAGTGTTGTTTTTATTTCATTATATTTTTCATTCAATTCTTTGTCCTCATTAGAGAGAATGATTGCTTTATCTATGTTAAGCAGAGCACCGGGCAGATTGTTCAATGAATAATCGCATAAACCCATGTATTTGTAAACCTCTGATGTTTGAACATTTTTTGACAACAAATCAAACTTTTCTTTTGCCTCTTCAAAATTTCCTTTAGCATAATAGATTTTTGCCTCGGTGAGTAAATATGAGATATTTTCTTCAATTTCAAGAGCGTGTTTAATATCTTTCTCTGCTTCCGTTAAATTATTTAAATTCATATAAACTTCTGCGCGTAATGCGTAGGCAATATCAGCTTCTTTGTTGTAGGTCAAGTATTTATTTATTGCCTTTAATGCATTTGAGTATTCCTTAATTGCATTATAAGCAAGTGCCAGCCCAAGGTAACTCTGTGAAAAATCGGGTTTCACTACGGAAGCTTTCTGATAGTAAAGAATTGCGTTTTGTAAATCACCTTTCCCGTAGTAATATTGTGCAAGAGAAAATACTGCCCAATAATCATTCGGGGCATTTGTCAGGGTGTCAATTTGTTTTGACTTTTCTCCCTGCTTTTTGTAGTTTTGAGCCTCGCGTATAGTTTTATCGGTTGTAGTCAGATCCTCTTTTACGGCCGGGTTAGTGATATGTGTTTGAACAGCTTTTCTTTCTAAGACATCTTTATTCGACGGTTCTATTTT
>CALUVX010000065.1 GCA_944324295.1 Candidatus Gastranaerophilales bacterium | reverse complement strand
GAGACTGATAATTTATGATAATGCTAGCAGTTGCATTTTTACTTGGAATGATATTATGTTTGCTTTTTGGAGTACCTTATATTGATTTTCTGAAAAAGCATATGATAGGACAGTACGTAAAAGACTGCGCTCCTGAAGCTCATGCAAAAAAGCAGGGAACTCCGACTACAGGCGGAATTTTTATAATTTTGGCCATAATGCTCGGCTCAATCATTACGCTTGCAATGGCGCAGAGGCTTTCGACTGAAGCTTTTATTATTCTTTTAACATTATTATTCTATACATTTGCCGGATTTCAGGATGATTATATAAAACTTAAGGGTAAAGGTAACGATGGATTAACTCCGAGAGGGAAACTTTTAAGACAGATTGCAATTGCAATGCTGCCTACTCTTTATTTGATGATGACAAAGACAAATGCGGGTGATGTAGCTATCGGACATTATGTATTGCATCTTGGCTGGTTTTATCCGGTTTTTGCCGTATTTGTTATTACGGGAGCTTCAAATGCTTACAATTTGACAGACGGGCTTGATGGACTTGCTGCATCTACCGGTATCTTTTCATTTACTGCGTGTGCTTTAATATGTTTGTTTTCGGGTTATCCCGAAGCTGCTATTATTTCAGCGGCAGTGGCGGGTGCTTTGGCGGGGTTCTTAAAGTATAATAAACCGAAAGCTCAAGTTTTTATGGGTGATACAGGATCTCTTGCAATCGGCGGATTGCTTGGAACAGTTGCTGTTCTTGGAAAATTTGAAATTCTTTTAATACTCATTGCAGGTGTTTTTGTAATGGAGACATTGTCTGTAATAATTCAGGTTACAAGTTTTAAAACTACAGGTAAGAGAGTTTTTAAAATGGCTCCTATCCATCATCATTTTGAGTTATGCGACTGGAGTGAAAAGAAAATTGTTATGGTTTTTGCTCTTGTTTCTGCAATTCTTTCAGGATGTGCGATATTAATATATATTTTGTTAAATAGAGGAATAATTTAGATGAAATCATTATTACCAAATATGAAATTTGCAGATAAAAAAGTTCTTGTACTGGGTTTTTCAAAAAGCGGAATTTCTGCTGCTAAATATCTGAACGGCCAGGGTGCTGATGTTTATATAACAGAGTATAGAGAGGAAAAGCCGGAAGATGCAGAGAAATTAAAAGAATTGCGAGAACTTGGAATTAAGATAGAAATGGGCGGCCATAGCGATGAATTTATAAAAGATGCATATATCGCTATAACATCACCCGGAATTTCGCCGCGTGCCGATATTATGAAAAAGCTGAATGAAAATAAGATAAAGGTTATTTCTGAAATTGAACTTGCGGCTTCTCAAACGGGTGCTTCATTTATTGCAATTACCGGTACTAACGGTAAAACAACAACTACTGCATTGACCGCTCATATTCTCTCCAGTGAATATAAAGCTGAACCATGTGGAAATTATGGTGTTCCACCATGTGATTTGTTGAATAAAGATATTGATTTTATGGTATGTGAATGCAGTTCTTTCCAATTGGAATACAGTAATTCTTTTCAGCCTCAGATTTCTGTTTTTACAAACTTTACGCCTGATCATATTGATTGGCATGGGGGACTTGAAAATTACTTTAAAGCAAAGGCAAAAATATTTAAAGGCCCTCAGGCGCCGGTATTTTCTGTATTGAATGCAAAAGATGCCAAGCTTTTTGAATTTTCAAAAGAATGCGGAGGCACCGTTTTTCTTTTTGATGGAGATATTGGTGAAAATTGTTCCTATATAAAAGATGAAGCAATTTATTTTAAACGCAACGGTAAAGAAGAAAAAATTATTGACTTGAAAGATTGTCCGTTGATAGGTAATCATAATTACCAGAATGTGATGTGTGCAGTTATTGTTGCAAAAATAGAGGGAATTTCAAATCAAGATATAAAATCGTCAATAATGTCATTTAGAGTTCCTGAACATAGGCTTGAAAAATTTGCACAAAGCGGAAAAACAGTTTTTTATAATGACTCAAAAGCAACAAATCCTGAGGCAAGTCTTGTTGCAATTAATTCTTTTAATGATTGTGATGTGGTGTTAATCGCAGGAGGCCGTGATAAAAATACGGATTTGACTGAATTTTGTGAAGCGATAAAAAAACATATTAAGACTGTAATTTTAATCGGAGAAGCTGCTGATAGATTTGAAGAAAATCTGAAAAATAGCGGATTTGATAATATAATAAGAGAAACAACAATGCAGTCTGCTGTTGATAGGGCAATAGCATTGGCTCCTGATGTTGTTTTATTGTCGCCTGCATGTGCAAGTTTTGATATGTTTAGCGGATATGAGGAAAGAGGAAAGGTATTCAAGGAATATGTCTTATCAAAGATCAACAAGGCGTGAACCGCGTGATAGCAGAAATGAACAGCCTATTCAAAGTATTATAATATCATCTCCTGACAAGACATTATTGATTGTCGTGGCTTTCCTTGTAATTATAGGATTTTTGGCTATATTTTCTGCTACTGCTCCGAAGTGTCTTGACGAGGGCGGAAATCCTGCACAATTCTTGATAAAACAGCTAATCTGCTTTGTTGTTGGTTTTTTCGGTTTAAAGTTTTTTATGAATTATGATTATAAAAAACTTGCCGATTGGAATGTAATTATTATGGCGTCAATTTTGATAGCTTTATTTTTAGTTGATTTTACTCCTCTCGGTGTTGTCGTAAACGGGGCAAAAAGGTGGATTAATATTGCAGGCTTTCAATTACAGCCCTCCGAATTTGCAAAACCGGCAGTTGTACTGCTGCTTGCAAGTGCTTTTAGAAAAGATGCAAATCTGTTTGATCAAAATAAGTGGGTTTGGGCATTTTTTCCGATAATTGCAATGGCTGGATTGATTTTTATTCAACCAAACCTTTCTATGGTAATATTGCTTGGAATGACTACTGTTGTAATGTATATGGCTGCAGGCGGGTCTATGAAGCTTTTCTTAAGCTGTGTCGGTGCTATGGTTGTAACTCTTGTTGTAGGGCTGACAACTATTATTAAGCCTTATCAGTTACAGCGTATTAAAACATGGCGGCATCCTGAACTTGATCCTCTTGGTGCCGGTTATAATATTATTCAGTCTTTGATTGCATTTGCATCTGGCGGATTTAGCGGTGTTGGCTACGGCGGTTCTATTCAAAAGCTTTCATATCTGCCTGAATGTCATACAGATTTTATTTTTGCAATTATAGCCGAAGAACTCGGATTTGTCGGCTGCGTGCTTGTTATAGGGTTATTCTTCACATTTATGCAGAGAGGTTTTGTAATTGCTGCAAGATGCCCTGATATGTATGGTAAATTACTTGCGGTCGGTATTACGTTTTCAATTACATTTCAAGCTTTTATGAATATGAGTGTTGCAAGTTCATTTTTACCGACAACAGGTGTTCCGCTTCCTTTTATAAGTTACGGTGGTTCATCTCTTATTGTTTCATTGATTATGGTCGGAATACTTTTAAATATTTCTAAAAAACGTATAAAAAAGATAAGGAAAAGATTTTAAATGGGGAGATTTTTTATAACAGGCGGAGGAACTGGCGGGCATATTTATCCTGCAATTGCTGTAGCGGAGGAATTACAAGGTGAGGATATATTTTATATAGGAAATCCGAAAAATCTTGAATTCGATATTGTATCTCAAAAAGGATATAAATTTCTTGGAGTGAATGTCCATGGAATGCCGAGACATGCGGGTTTAGAACTTGTTAAATGGACTTTTCAGCTTGGTTTGGCGGTTTTAAAAAGTTGTTATTATATAAAAAAGTATAAGCCTGATGCGGTTTTTGGAACTGGCGGTTATGTTTCTGCTCCTGCTTTAATAGCTGCAGGATTATTAAAAGTCCCTTATATGATGCATGATTGTGATGCACAGCCAGGACTTGTTACAAGGAAACTTTCAGGCGGTGCAAAATGTGTGTCGGTGGCTTTTGAATGTGCTTGTGAATTTTTAAAAAATAAAAATTGTTATGTAAATGGAAATCCTATAAGGAAGACATTTAAAACATTGTCAAAATCTGAAGCAAGGAAAAATATAGGGTTGGGGGATAAATTAACTCTTTGTATAATGGGAGGTTCCCAAGGTGCCCGCTCTATTAATGATGCGGCTGTTGAAGTTATAAAAAGTTTTTCAAAAGATTTTGATTTACAAATAATTTTTCAAACCGGGAAAAAGAATTATGAAAATGTGCTTGAAAAGTTAATTAAAATTTATCCTGGGTACGAAGCTGACAAAAATATAATTATTAAACCGTATTTTGAAGATATGGTAACTGTTTTAAAATCTTCTGATATTGCAGTATCTCGTTCCGGCTCTTTAAGCATTTCCGAAATTTGTGCCTCTGGAATCGCTCCAATATTTGTTCCATATCCTTATGCGGCGGCAGATCATCAGCGTAAAAATGCAAAATTTATGGTCGAAAAAAATGCCGGAATTTATATTGAGGACAATGAAATCAATGAAAAATTATTATATGAAACAGTTTCAGCTCTTATAAATGATAAAGCACGATTAAAAGAATTACAAAGTAATTCTCTATCTTTGGCAAAATTTGACGGAACAGAAAAAATAGTTGAGAAGTTGAAAGAAATTGCAAATGAAAAATAGTTATGATGAAGCTGTAAAATTATTAACATCTCAAGGAAAATTCTATATTAATCTGGGGTTGGAAAGAATTTCCGCTCTAATGGATTTACTAGGTAATCCGCAGGATAAATTAAAGTGTATTCATGTTGCAGGAACTAACGGGAAAGGTTCTGTTTGTGCTATTATTGCAACAATTCTTTCTGAATCAGGAATGAAAACCGGACTCTATACAAGCCCTCATATTTTCGATTATACCGAAAGAATTAAAATAAATGGTATAGATATTTCCAAGATTGATTTTGCGAAATATGTATTTGATATTTGCGCACTTGCGGACAAAAATAATATTCATTTAACGGAATTTGAAGTTTTAACAGCGGTTATGTTTAAGTATTTTGCTGATAACAGTGTCGACGTTGTTGTTTTAGAAACAGGCTTAGGCGGGAGATTTGACGCTACAAATATTATAAAATCTAACCTTTGCTCAATTATAACGCATATTGATTTGGATCATACGGAGCGTCTTGGAAATACTAAATCGAAAATAGCTTTCGAAAAAGCGGGAATTATAAAACCTAATTGTCCTGTATTTACGTCTGAAGGTTATGAGGAAATAAAAGACAAAGCAGATGAATGTAATTCATTATTTGTTATGGTTGCACCTTTTGAAGATACTACAAATCTTTCTCTCAAAGGAACTTGTCAGCAGGAGAATTTATCGCTTGCACTTGCAGCGGTCAGATATCTTTTCCCGCAGATTTCTGAAAATACAATTCAGGAAGCCTTAAAAGAAGTTAAGCATCCTTGTCGTTTTCAGGTTTGTCGTGATGATTTGATTGTTGACGGCTCACATAACCCGAATGGTGTTATGGCATTGAGTGAAAGTTTGGATTTGTACTATCCAGATAAAAAGCGTTGTTTTGTTTTTGGTTGTTTGAAAAATAAAGATTACGGGAAAATGATGCAAATTCTCTTTTCAAAAGGTGATGAGATTTATTTTTATCATTTTAATAATAAAAACTCATGTTCTGTTGAAGAACTGAAATATGCCTGTGATTTCCCGTCAAAAGAATTCAAATCTCTGGATGAGCTTCCGTCAGATTGCCTTAAGATAATTTGCGGATCTTTTTACATGCTTAATGAGATTGTCCCTGAGACTCTTGTTCGTTAGCCATTTCTTCTAAAATATTTGTAACCTGTGCCGGTTCAAAATCCGTGCAGGAATTCCAAATTAGCGTAGGTTTTTTCCCTTTTATTGAAGGACTCGGGTAATCGCTGTTACAAAAACCTTTAAGCATATTTGTTGAGCCGTCAACATTAGAAGTAAAATATTTACAGCAGCTGCATATTTTCAATACAAATCCGTAATCATATAGTTTTTGTCTGATTTCCTGAAGTGCATCAATCATTCTCAAGTGTCTGCCGGTTATAAATTTTTTGTTTTTATACATAAATTTGATTTTTGCAAGGCCTGATTCTGATATAAACTCCAATTTACAAGGGAGTTCTCTGCCTGCGTTATTCATTACAAACGCATCAATGGCAAGTTTTTCTGTACCTTCCGGAAGCTCTTCTCTCTGAGTTATTTTTGCTCTTATTACCCTTACAGGAGGAAGATTTTTAATAATGTGGCAAAGCGAATATATCGGGTATAAGCATAAAAGCATAATTTCTTTAAATCTTAACTTTGAATTTATTAAACTTATTCCGAAACCTGCAACAAGTATAAGGAATGTGAAAAGAACGATTTTGAAATCAACAAAGAAGTAATATCTGTAAGAATGTTTCATAACTACAGCATAAATTATCAAAATCATCCAAATATTAGGATTTAAAAGAGAGAATGTATGTTCAGCAAATATGAAATTTTTAGCCCAAATTTGGGTAAAGCAATTTTTAAATAAATCAAGTCTTGCCGAAAGTCTCGGTTTTCTAAATTCATAATTCGCAGTGTCAACATAAGTTTGTATATTGGGGTTATAGGTACAAGGACATTTTATTTTTGATAAAAGCAGGCTGTATTTCAGTTCTGAATTTATATCTTTAAAATCAACAGAACCTATTTCATCTACAATATCCTTTTTTATAACAAAAACACCGGAGTCGGCACTAGCCGCAAGGCCGAACAGAGAGCGTGCTTTTCTCATAAAGTTCATATGATATTTCTGATAAGCTGCCTTAATTTTATCAACGGGGCCAAGGTTGTCAGTAATTATAAGTGTTTCACCGCTAAGCGCACTGTTATTTACAAGTGCAGAATTTACTGTTGTTAAAAAGTTTGCAGGAATACTTCTGTCAGCATCTAAAAATACATAAGAATCAATGGTCTGGTCTTTACACAATCTTTCAATAAGCATTGAAACAGCCTGATCTTTTCCTACAGTTCCGACACCTGTGATGTTGATAAGATTTACGAACGGTTCGTTGGCAAAAAGTTGTTCAGAGCCGTCAGAGCAATTATCAAGGATTACAAATACCCTAAAGTTATTTATGGGATAATCTTGCATTTTTAACTCTCGAATAAGGTTTTCGAGAGTAATTTTGTTGTTTCTTGCATAAATAACAACGGCAATATTATCTTTTTCTTCGTATTGTGAATATCTTTTTTCTATTTTAAATGGTCTGTCATTCAGGTTTCTTAGTGCTAATGCCATAAAATAAAGCGAATACACCGCAACATAGATATATAAAATGTCTAAAATTAATTCCATAATTATCCTTTCACAATAATATTTTATTTAAAAGCAGCTTAAAAATCTATTACATGTTAATAAATGTAATTTAATGTTTAGGACTTATATCGCAGTTTACACCAAACAACATCTTAAATGTCTCACCTGAAATAAATTCAGGGCAGGCTCTAATCTTGTTTCAGGGTCTATCAATATAGAGATTCCGAAACAAGTTCGGAATGACATTATGACTGTATTTTTAATACATTTAGAGCAAACTGCAATATAAATCTCTAATGTTTAGGGTTGTATATCTATATAAAGTATGTTATAATGAGTTTATTGGTTGTTATTTTTTATTATATGGAGTTTTTTAATGAGGAAGATTTTTCGATTTAATTCTGAATTGGGCAGTTTAACCTACAGGCCTGGTTTTACATTGGCTGAAGTTTTGGTAACACTGGGTATAATTGGCGTGGTATCAGCAATGACTATACCTACATTGATGCAAAATCACCAAAGAAAGACTTATGTAACTCAGCTTCATAAAGTATATAATGAATTTCAGCAGGCGGCCTTGGCTCAAATAACTTCAAGAAACGCTATCAATTTGACAGAGGCGGGTGTCCGCAGTGATGCTGCCATGGGAACATTTATAAAAAATCAGTTTAAGGTTGTTCAGGATTGTACCGGGACTCCATCAGATTGTTTAGCTGACAGTTATACAAATATGAATGGCGGTGCAGTAACATCATATTCAGATACTACTGCTCCATGTTTTGTTTTGGCCAGTGGAGCTGCTATCTGTGCAAAGTATAAGGTATCAGAGAGAGAGGTAGTTAATGATAGTGGGGTGGTTGTCGGAATTTATATTGATTATATCGCCAATTTAATGGGTGATTTAATAATTGATATTAATGGAAAACAAGGGCCTAATGTTGTTGGAAGAGATTTATTTATTGCCGGTATTTATTCAGACGGATCTGTAAAATCAGCTTTACAAGGACCTAGACCAATTAGGCCGGGAGAAGAGATAAAGACTAATCTGGCAAAATGTCAGTCTGCAACTAAGATTGAACGTCAAGGAGATGCATCATATTGTTTCAATGAAATATTAAGCAATAATTGGGAAATGGATTATTAAAAATATTGCATAGTTAAAAAAGCTCCTCTTATGAGGAGCTTTTTTATTTCTTCCCGAATTTATTTCGGTATCTTTATACTAGTTCAACAACTTTCAATGCATTTCTTGAAGCTATTTCAACAAGGCTTTTTGCAGTAGCAATCATAGAAAGTTCTGAATCAGCTTTGTTAATGCAAGATCCGCATCCGATAGCAGAAGCACCTGCTGCAAATGCAAACGGAGCTGTTGTCGGGTTGATTGCTGTTGCTGTCATTATCGGAAGATCAATATTTCTTGAAAGTTCAATTGTATTAGATAATGTTAATTCAGCTCTTCCCATCAAACCTCTTGCACCTTCGGAAAAGTGTGAAGATGTAAAGTGTCCTTCTGTCTGAATTAAATCAATACCCATAGTTTCCAATTTTCTTGCAAGGTCGATTTGATCAGCAATAGCCAGTTCACCGGGGATTGTAACAGAGAAGAATGTTCTTGTATCTCCGAGAAGATTTAATGTTTCTTTTACAAGTGATAAAACTTCATCAGCTGAGAAAGACATTCCTTTTTTATAAAGAACATCAAAGTTTCCGAGTTCAATAGCGTCAGCTCCGAGTTCAACTGCTTTTGCAAGTTCTGAAGGAACTATTGATGAAACAAAAAGCGGCATGTCAGTCATTTCTCTGATTTCAGAAATGATTTCTGGTTTTGCACTGATATCTACGGCAGAAGCGCCTGCAGCTTGAGCGGCAGTTACTACTTTTTTAATGTTTTCGATATCAAAATTGTCGATACCTGCAATAATTTTAACAGCTCTTTTTTCTGTCAAATGTTGTTTGAATAATTCAATGCTCATAATTCTAAAGTCCTTTCTTATTAAAATATAATTTTTTCCTGAATTATACATTAAAATTGTAATAATTACAATAACTAACCTTAAAATTTTTCTTGAGTCTGATGAATAATTCATATTATTAAACATAATAATTACTGAAAGAGGAGTATTATGTTAAAGAAAATTATTTTATATACGGCGTTTTTATTTATGGGAATATTGCCTGTTGAAGCTCATAACTTTTCGCCGGATGAGATGGTGAATATAAGTGTTTATGAAAAAATTAATCCTGCAATAGTGTCAATTGACGCTAATTTAGATGACGGATTTTCCGCAGGAACAGGATGTATTGTACGCTCTGACGGTGTGATTTTAACTGGCTCACATGTTATTGAAGGGGCTAAAGAGATCGATGTAACAACATACGATGGTAAGGTTTACAAGGCTTCTGTGCTTGCCAAAATGGGTAAAAATAAAGATCTTGCATTGTTAAAAATTTCTCCTAAATCACGTTTAAAAACAATTGCGTTTGGTGATTCTTCGGAAGTTAAGGTAGGTCAAAAAGTTCTTGCTATCGGAAATCCTTTTGGTTTTGCCGGAACATTGACATCAGGAATTGTTTCAAGAATAGATTATGCAAAAGGCAGAATACAAACTGATGCTGCCATAAATCCCGGCTGCTCTGGCGGTCCTCTTTTAAATTCCCAAGGAGAAGTTATAGGAATTTCTCAATCTATATACAATCCGGACAATAATATTTCAAATATCGGCATAGGTTTTGCAATTCCGGTTAATGACGCGAAAAAATTTATAGAAACAGCAAACCTTGACAATGTTCCTCTTAATAGTAAGAAACGTTTTGCTTTTCGGGAATAGGTTAAATTTTTATAAATATGTAACTCTGTTTTTCCTCTTTCATGGTATAGTAGTTTATATAAAACTAAGGAGGGATTATGACAGAGTTTTATTTTATGGACGGGCAGTATGTTGAAGCTTCTAAGGCTATGATTCCCATCCGCACGCATGCTTTCCTTTACGGAACAGCTGTTTTTGAAGGTATAAGAGCTTATTGGAACGAGGAAGAAAAGCAGCTTTATGCATTCAGAGTTCCTGAACATTATGAAAGACTTTTAAGAAGTGCAAAAATTATGTGTATGAAAAGTCCTTATACTGTTGAAGAACACTGTGAAATCACAAAAAAATTGCTTGCTAAAAATAATTACAAAGAAGACTGCTATATGCGTCCGACTTTGTATAAATCGGCTCAAAAAGTCGGACCGGGACTGTATGATAATACAGATTCTTATGCATTGATAACCAACAAAATGGGGGATTATATTGATACTTCAAAAGGTTTGCGAGTTTGTGTATCAAGCTGGAGAAGAAACAGCGATAACGCTATACCTCCGAGGGCAAAAGTGGCAGGTTCTTATGCAAATGCAGCTCTTATTAAGACTGATGCTCATAATATGGGCTTTGATGATGCCATTGTTCTGGATGAGGCAGGACAGGTTACAGAAGGTTCTGCAATGAATTTGTTCCTTGTTCAAAACGGTAAACTTGTTACAACTATGAAGACAGATAATATTCTGGTCGGTGTTACAAGAAATACAATTATGGAACTTGCAAAAGATGTTCTTGGTATTGAAACAGAAGAACGTCCGATTGACAGAACTGAGCTTTACATTTCTGATGAAGCTTTCTATTGCGGAACAGGGGCTCAAATCAGTCCGATTGGCAGTATTGATAACAGAACGCTCGGCGACGGGCATGTCGGACCAATATCTAAAGAGCTTCAAAAACTTTATTTTGATGTTGTTAAAGGCAAAGTTCCAAAATATAAAAAATGGTGCATGCCGGTTTACTAGGAAAATATCTACCCTCACTTTTGCGGTGAGGGTAGTATTTCTTAATTATGTTACATTTTAATTAGGATAAGTTTTAACTGATGGAATTTTTAGGCTTATGTGTTCAAAATTTGATAAAAAGTATAAAGTACCTTTTTCAGGTGCGGTTTTCATCTGTTCTTGCACAGGCTGCTTCTATCAGTTATGACTCGCTTCCGATTTCTTTAATAATAGCTTTTATTGCTGCTGCTGTTATTGCAATTCAGGTTTCAAAACAATTTTTAATGAGCGGAGCTGATACGTATATTGGCGGTACTATTGCTGTTGTTATGATTAGAGAAATTGCTCCCGGGTTTGTGGCTCTTGCAATAGGGGCAAGAGCGGGAACTGCAATTTCTGCTGAAATTGCCAATATGCAAGTAACATCTCAGGTTGATGCTATGAAAACACTAAAAGTTGATCCTGTCGGCTATTATTTTACACCAAGAATTCTTGCAGGGGCCTTGACTGTTCCTATGGTTGTTTTATTGGCTGAGTTTGTCGGGATTGCGGGCGGAATGCTCGTATCTCAGGCAACTATTGATTTGCATCCGGCAAGATATATGAATTCTGCGTGGCTGTGGATGTCTACAAGGGATATTTATATAAGCTTATTGAAGGGTGCTATTTTTGGTGGTTTAATAGCTCTTGTCTGTGCCACTCAAGGTTATAGCACTAAAGGCGGTGCAAAAGAAGTCGGAAATTCTACAACGCAGGCTGCAATTCTTTCGACTGTATATCTGCTTGTTACTGATTTTTTTGTTAATCTTGTATTTTATATTATATAATGTTATAATAACAATAAGAATATTTAAACTGATAAAGGAGTGCTGAATGAAAAATTTTGAAGATTTACGATTTCCCGAAGCTTCGGGGGGGGGGCGATTCTAGGCTCCCGATACGGTTTTACGCTGGCTGAGGTGTTAATTACTCTTGGTATTATTGGTATTGTTGCTGCTATGACAATGCCTTCTCTGATTGCTAATTATAGGAAAAAACAATTTCAAAGCGGTTTAAGTAAAGGTTATTCTGTTTTGTTACAGGCTCTTGATATGTACAAAGAGGATAACGGTGAGCCGCTCACAAAATCTGATTGTTCTGGTAGGCAGTCTGTATTTTATAATTATCTTAAACCATATTTAAAAATTCTGGTGGACTGCGGAGAGCAGCAAGGGGTAAGCGGAAATGTATCATGTTTACAAAATGGTACTTATACAGATGATGGTAAATTTACATACAAAACTTATTCGGGAAATACTGCAACTGAGGACTTTTTTGATGACGGACAGCTTGTTTTAACTGACGGTTTAATGTTAATGTTTGAAAATACAAACAGTAATGCTTTTAATGGTGAAGTTTATGTCTCCGTTGATGTGAATGGGTATCGTAAACTTCCTAACAGGTGGGGGGAAGATACTTTCACATTCCAATTAATGGATGATGGTAAACTTTTGCCAATGGGGGCTGACGGTACTGATTATGACGAGGAAACTTATTGCTCAAAAAATGCTTCTAACAATAAAAACGGTATTGCCTGTACAAATAGGGCTTTGTATGATAATGCTTTTTGGAAGTAAGTTTAAGCCAAATATTTTTGTACAGCTTCTTTTGAGAAAACTTCAATGCTGTCATGCGAATGAATAAATATCATACAGCTTATAAGTGATTTCAAAGTTTCAAAGTCTGAAAAAGAAAGTTTGTATCTCAAATCTTCCATGTTGTTGGCAAGAAATTCCATGATAATGGTTTTATTGTCAAATACAAGATTTGCAAAATAGTCAAATGATTCTTTAGACTTTATGCCTTCAAGATAAATTATATCAGGAGATTGAAATTCTATAAAACGTTCCGCTTTATCCATATTGAAGCCTACATTTTCATTCAATTCACATTGATGAACGTTTTTAAGATTATATTTTGCAATACTTTCTAATGTCATAATATTTTTGTTTTTATCAGCGGCCTCCAGCAGCAGTGAATAAATTATATGGGTTTTCCCGCTTAAAGGCGAACCGCATACAATTATAATTCCAGGATTGTTAAGGGCCGATTTTATGACATTTAAATTACTTTCGGATTTAATAATTTTATTCAAAGGTTTCGGCGGTTTATAAATTTTAAGAAAAATTCTTTCCCCCATAATCGTCGGAAATGTTGAAATACTTGCTATAACGTTCATTTCATCGACTTTAAAACTCAGTTTCCCGAGTTGAGGAACCTCTGAAACTGACGCATCAAGTTCTGCAAGTGTTTTTAATTTCCCTATAAATGATGAGGTAAGAACGGAAGGAATATTTCCTTTACTCTGTATTTCTCCGTTCTTTTTAAAGTTAACTCCAAGCCCATTGTCTTCATGCTGGAATGTTACTTCATGAACACCTTCCAGAATAGCCTGTTTTAATATAGCTCTTATTATTTTCTGAATATGGTTATCAGACAAATCTTCACTGTGCAATTCATCACGCCAGTCGTATTCTTCTCCGCCCCCTATATATATTTCCCCGACGCTTTCATCTTTTTGGTAAGATTCTTCTATTTTTTTTCTGATGCTTGTTTCAGAAGAAATAACAGGTTCTATTGAACATTCTGCCGTTTCTATAATTTTATCAATGGCAAATAAATCTAAAGGATCTGCCATTGCTACGGTCAGAGTATCTTCAATTTTAAATAAAGGAATAATTCTGTATTTTTTAGCGTCTGAAAAACTTATGTATTTTAAGCACTTCAAATCAATAGTGTAATCATCAAGATTTACATACGGGATATGAAGTTTAGCTTCCAGAAATTTTAAAATGGCATCTTCAGTTATAACACCTGAGTTAATCAGAGCCT
>CALUVX010000064.1 GCA_944324295.1 Candidatus Gastranaerophilales bacterium | reverse complement strand
CCCCGTGCTGTAAAAAATATGGATGAACTTTTAGAGAGCAAACCTGATGTTTTCGATAAAACCATTGATAATATGCAAAACGCAAAATCTCTTGAAACATATGCAAAATCATGGTCTATTATACCTGCAAGAGCTTCATTAGCTTCATTAGAAGTAAGGTTAAATAATGCATTTCCAGGAGATAAAATTTCTGCAAAAGATTTCAAAAAACAATTACAAACACAAGAAAAACAGGTAAAACAAGCAAGCCAAAAAATTGATGAATTTATTACTGACATGACAAAGAAAAAAGGAACAAATATGTCCCTTGAAGAATACTACAAAGAATTAGTAAAAAAAGATATTTTACCTGAAAATATAATTAAAATAGCAAAAGAAAGTATTGTAAACATTATAGGCGAAGACGGATATAAAGCTCCAAACCCGATTGGCGATAATACTATCGACATGTTTAAAGCTACAAAAGATATTGCTTTGAATATCTCAAATCAGGAAATTAAACTTTATAAAAACCTTGCCAAAGTCGAGAAAAACGGGGTACTTTTGAAAAAAGACATGCTTAAATCTGCCCAAAAAGATATTAAACCTATTATTGACAGCATGTTGACTAATGTAACCTTTAATGATGTAAAAAGATTTATCCCAAAAGTTGCACAGGCAAAATGGGCATTAATAACAGGCGGAGCGTCCGCATTTATAGCTGCTGCCGGTGTAAAACTTTTCGGGCAAAAATAATTACACTATATGTATGAATAAATATTCTGTTACTCATGTATAATTTAAGAAATACCAGTATTTTAAGTAATGGAAAATTTTTATGAATAATGAGATGGGTAATTTTGAAGTTGAAAAAAGTGAAAGCATCTGGAAAATTGATGGTCCTATAGGTAGATTAGACTTTTTCTGGGGAATATTAATCAGTATATTCTTCGCATTACCAGCCATTTTGCTAAACTTAGTAGGCTTAGCTGCAATTTTATTTCCTGTATGTATTATACTAATAATAATTTCTTGTTGGTTGATATTTGCAGCTTTTTCAAAAAGATTTTATGATATAACAGGACAGCTAAAATGGGGAGTAATTATTGCAATTCTTCTATATATAATAAATATATTCCTGCCCATAATAACACCAATTTTACTAATTATAGGATTGGCCGTACCCGGGAAATTACTAACAAATACAAATGATGACGATTAATATGCAATTAGAATAAAATCTGCCGTCGGAATTATAAATTCACTACGTCTTATCATGAACTTATAATCAGGATTTAATTTCGCAATTTTATCTTTCATTTCAAAAAAATCTTCCGGAGTATGATAAATTGCAATTACCAAAACCGGTTTATATTTTTTTATTAAATTTGCGGCACCGTCAATAATTTTGCTTTCGTAACCTTCAGTATCTGATTTTATTAATCCGAGACTGTTACCTTTATAATCCTGCTCCAAAGTTGTTATTTCACATTTTTCTGTATGATTAAATGTGATGTCCGCTGTTTCACATTTGTCGCCAAGGCCTTTACAAAGCGGTACAAGCGCCCCCCCCCCGAGGTTATTAACACGCTCTGCAATTTCTTTTATAGTTTCAATATTTTCCGATAAAGGCTCATATACATATATTTTCGAATTCGGGAATAAATCCTTAAATATTAACGCAGTATCACCGTTCAAACCTCCGGCATCAATAATATCTTTCCCGTTGACGGATTTTAAAACATCCTCCGGTAAGTCTCCTAAACCGTATTTATGCAAAAAAGTAAATGAGTTAAATGTGGCAATATCCGGAAAAGGTTGTTTAAATTTTGATTTTTCATATATTGTAATTAATTTTTTATCATATTTTGACCAGTAATTATCTGTCAAATACTTTCCCCACACCTTTGACAATCTCATGAAAAGATTAATATATTCACAAGAAATATTATCCAAACCTTGTTTCAAATTTTTTATTTTCAAATCCATATCATGAGATTGAAAATAATTTTTGAAATCGTCCGCCCAGGCAAATTCAATTTTATATCCGTCATAAAAATAAAATTTTAACCCTAAAAATGTCAAAATCCAAAATTTTACAAAACCGTTTCCATAACCTCTCTCATAATAATGTTTCGGTTTAAATGAAAAAAAATCGTCAAATTTCACTAAACATTCCTTTCCTGCTTTTTCAGACTAGCATAAATATTTAAAAGAATACAATAATAAATATTTTATTGTAATTATAGTATATCGGTGTTACAATCCATATTGTAGTGAGGGGGATCCACCCCGGGGGCAAACGAAGTTATATAAAAAGTTGTTATTTAAACGGGTGTTGCCAAAACCCAAACAGGGTACGAAAGGATAATTATGGAAAAGAACAACGAAACTCTAAGTGTTTTAAGACACTCAACATCACACGTTATGGCACAAGCCGTTCAAAAGTTGTTTCCGTCAGCAAAGTTAGCTATCGGGCCTGCTATTGAAAACGGTTTTTACTATGATTTTGATTTAACAGACGGACATGCCTTTACACAGGAGGATCTGGCAAAAATCGAAGAAGAAATGAAAAATATTGTTAAACAAAATCTTTCATTTGAAAAGTATGTTATACCGGATGTTGAAAAACAAATCGAAGAATTTAAAGCAGAAGGCGAGATTTACAAAGCCGAACTTCTTGAAGAACACAAAAACGACAACCCGACTTTATATTTAACAAAAGATAAAGACGGAAATGTGTTATTCAACGATCTTTGTGCAGGCCCTCACCTTCCTAATACTTCATATATAAAAGCAAATGCTTTTAAATTGTTAAAAGTTGCAGGAGCTTACTGGAGAGGCAATGCAAAAAACAAAATGCTCCAGAGAATTTATGCAACTGCATTCTGGACAAAAGAAGATTTAGCAGATTACCTGCATTTTCTTGAAGAAGCAGAAAAACGCGACCACAGAAAAATAGGTGCAAAACTTGATTTATTCTCTACAAGAGATGAATTAGGCGGAGGACTTGTTTTGTGGCATCCGAATTTGGCAGTGGTAAGAGAAGAAATTGAAAATTACTGGAGAACCGAACACAGAAAACGCGGCTATGTAATTGTTAATACTCCGCATATTGCAAAATCAAAATTGTGGGAAATTTCAGGCCACTATGACCATTATCGCGAAAATATGTTCTTTATCCAAAAAGATGAAGATCAGGAAAATGAAGATCAATTTATTTTAAAACCAATGAACTGCCCGTTCCATATTTTAATTTATCAAGCAAACAGACATTCTTACCGCTCACTGCCATTAAGAATGGCCGAACTCGGTACTGTCTACAGAAAAGAAAAATCAGGTGCTTTATCCGGGTTGACACGTGTTCAGGGATTTACGCAGGATGATGCCCACATTTTCTGTACACCTGAACAACTGGTTGATGAAATTAATGAAATCATTGACTTTGTTGCTGATACAATGTCTTTGTTCAATATGTCATTTGAAGTTGAATTATCTACACGCCCTGAAAGCTATGTAGGTGAAATTGAAAATTGGAACAGAGCAGAAGCAGGCCTGAAAGAAGCTATGGACAGACGCGGGATGAAATACGACATAAACGAGGGCGATGGAGCATTCTACGGACCTAAAATAGACTTTAAGGTTAAAGATGCAATCGGAAGAACTTGGCAGTGTGCAACAATTCAACTTGATTTCAATCTTCCCGAAAGATTTGGCATCAAATATCAGGATAAAGACGGTTCAATGAAAACTCCTGTAATGCTTCACCGTGTAGTATTTGGTTCAATGGAAAGATTCCACGGAATCTTAATTGAACATTATGCAGGAGCATTCCCGACCT
>CALUVX010000063.1 GCA_944324295.1 Candidatus Gastranaerophilales bacterium | reverse complement strand
GAGTTAGATATTACAGATTTATTAAACTTTAGATTGTAAGTTCGACTGTAATTGCCCCCTGACGGAAGATTTTTAGTTCATCTCCGAATACCCCGCACACTGTAGATTCCAAGCCTTTGCATATATGCCCGTAATCAGGAATTATCATATCCGCTAAACCTTGCATATTTTCTAATGCTTGTTCGTATGTTTTTGCAGAAGGCTGGTGTGAGAGGTTTGCACTTGTTGTTGCAAGAACATGACCCGGGGCAATTTCACAAATTTCTTTAAAAATTTCATTATCAGGAACTCTAATTCCTACTGTTTCCATATTTGAAGTCATATAATATGGAGTTTTATCTGTTTTTTCAAGTACAAGTGTGAGGGCGCCGGGAAAATATTTTTTTATCAAACGACATCCGATTTTGGGTATTGGTTTTACATATTCAAGCAGGTTGTAAGTTTCGTTTGACATTAAAATCAGCGGTTTTTGCGCCTCACGTTTTTTTATTTCATAAATTTTTTTCACTGCTTTTTCTGATGACGGCAGACAGCCTAAACCCCATACGGTATCAGTTACGTATGCAATTACTCCGTCATTTTCGAGAATTTCTTTAATTTTTTCAGCATTCTGTATAATCATAGCTTAATTATAATCCAAATATTTGTTTAATCCAATAATATCCGTATATTTCGTCATTCTAAATTAGTTTCAGAATCTTGTAGAGATCCCGAACTAAATTCGGGATGACGAAACTTTTTTTATTTTGTAAATTGTCATTCTGAACTTGTTTCAGAATCCCGTTGAGATTCTGAACTAAATTCAGGATGACGGAATTTTATATTAATTCATAGTATAAATCTTTAAATTCAGGATTTACAGTTTTTATAAGATTAAGTTTCCAGTCTCTGTGCCAGTTTTAATTGTTTTTCTCTTTTAATTGCATCTGTAATGCTTTCTCCAGCTTCATAATAAACTAGTTTATCAAGGTTATATTTTTTTGTAAAACCGTCTACAACTTTGTTTTTATGTTCCCAAATTCGTTTTGTTAAATCAGAAGTAACTCCAATATATAGAACATCGTTGTTTTTATTTGTTAATATGTATATATAGGCTGATTTCTTTTTCATATTCGTTCCTGTCATCCCGAATTTATTTCGGGATCTCTATCAGACCCTGAAACAAGTTCAGGGTGACGAATGTTTTATTCTATTAATCAATCTTGTACTCAGTTCCCTTGCATATTCCATTTTTAATATTAAATTCAGACCTGTATAAATTACAAGGCATACAATTCCAACTGATGCGATTTTTGTAATTTCAAAGAGAATTTTTGGAAGTTCTATGAATTTGTCAAAACAAATTGCAACACCGAAGCATACTGCAATTGTTATAATTCCTGCAATACACATTTTTAAGAGATTTGTAAATAAGGATTTGTAATCCATTCTGACTTTTTTATAAATCAAGGCCCCTAAAATACAGGCATTGAATAGAGTTACCAGTGATGTCGAGAGTGTAATTCCTCCTATGCCCATTCCCAACTGTTTTATAAATATTACGTTTAGAAGATATTTTAATACTATTGATGAAAATGCTACGATAAAAGGAGTTTTTGAATCATTGAAAGAATAATAAACCCTTGTAATAGAGTCTCTGAATACGTACGGTAATATCGAAACAGACAAGAACCATAAAGCTTCCGTAACCATGAATGTTGCATTTTCATCAAAAGCCCCCCTCTCAAATACCAGTCTGACAGCATCTGTCCCTACTGTTAAAATTCCTATGATTATTGGGATTGCGGCAAAAAATAACACCCCTACACCCTTATTAAAATATGTTTTAATTCCCTCTAAATCTTTATCGGCCACAAGTCTTGAAAAAATCGGAAACAACGGAACAAGAAATGCGGTTACAAGTATTCCGACGGGAAACTGAAAAACTCTGTTTGCATAGCCGATTGCGGTCCATGCTCCCTCTGAAATTGATGATGTAAAAAACATATCTACATAAATATGAATTTGTCCGACAGTTGAGCTTAAAACAGCAGGAAATAAAAGTTCCGTTATCTCTTTAAAATTCGGGTTATTTGTAAAATGAAAATCCGGTTTCCATTTAAATCCGAGCTTTCTGACATTCGGGTACTGGATTACAAGCTGTAATATTGCACCGATTGTTGTTGCCCATGCAAGTGCATAACCTTTGCTGTCATCCGGAACAGCCATTACAACTCCGATAATTGCCGCACTCATTATTATAGGCGACAGGTTAGGAAGCATAAATTGTTTATATATAATCAAAATGCCGTAATAAATTCCTACAATTCCGCCGATAATCAAAAGCGGCGTCATAATTTTTAAATGTTCGGCCGCAAGGTTAATCATATCCGCAGAGCCGTTTGATATAATCAAGCCCATTATCTGGCGCGGAAATACAAACATTATGACTGATAAAATAAGGAAAAATATTGTTGTTGCAGTCATAAATGTTGAATATAATTTATTAACTTCTTTTTCCGGCTTTCTTTCCAAACTCGGTATAAGCTTAGAAAAAACAGCAACAGTTGCACTATGAAAAGGGCCGCCGACGCCGCCGAGAAGTATTAATGACAGAGACGGAATCTGATACGCATAATAGTAAGCATCAGAAACTAAAGTTGCGCCGTAATAATTTGCTATAACTATATCTCTTATAAATCCTATAAGCTTGCTTATAATTGTAACCACCGCAATTATCCAGGCGGCTTTCAGTACACTCATAGATTTGCTGTCTTTTTCAGTTGTTCCCAATTTTTTATCCCTTTATCATCACCAGATATAATCGCTGTCAGCTTTCTTTACCAGCTCTACATATAATCTTAAAGCTTTTTTATCACCCTCATCCACCGGGTAATAGAATATTACCGTATTTTTGCCTTTTTTAATATATTTTGAAATATCTATTTCAGCATTTCTTTTTAAAATGTTAGGATTAAGTTCAAATGTGTATTCTTTCCCGTTTATATTTGCAATCAGTTTTGAAACCATAAATTTGTTATCAACAATAACTTTTGCATATTTGTCTTTTGCATAAAAATGCTGGGTAACAGATTGTTGTTCGCTATTTGAAGATATTATTGACGGTTTTGTGGAGAGGGTTATCCCCGTATAATAATGCTGGAGAATTTTTTCATACGGAATATGCATTTCCGAACCCATAAAACCGGCCCCATATTGGCTCATTCCTACCCCGTGTCCGAACCCGCCTCCGTATGCATGGACTGATAAAAGGTTTCCTTCCTCATCATAATTGTTTTCAAACACAACATTTGCACTTGGCAGTGCCTTGCCGTCTTTTGTTAAAAGTCTGCGAACAACAAGTTCTTTAAATATTTTATACTTTTGCGACCGTGTAACAACTTCCATTTCAATGATTTTACCTGAATCTCCGCGTCTTATAACTTTTAATTCGGTAATATCATCGAGTTTGTCGCCTTTTTTGAATACAGGGTGTACAAATCCGGTTGCGGATTGGGCGGCAAGAGTTGTTTCAAGTGCATTTTTTAATTCATCTGCACTCCATTCACGTTCCCATCTGAAATAAGGTGAGCGAATATCATAGGCGTCCGGTTTGGATTTGTAATATGCACTCGCGGCCTCTTCGCTGTTTAAAGGTGTTTGTCCTATTATGTCGGGTCTTGCCTGTAAATACGGCTTGTCATCCGATGGAAATTCTTTTGTTTTCGGGTCTGAAAAAGCGTTAGCAAAGCTTTCTGTGTATCCGCCGGCAGTAGATGAATATTGTGCAAGAATTAAATCCCAGTTATATATTGCCACAATACCTTCTGTTTCTTCTACAGCCTGATTTGAAAGTTCTTTTTCGGTATTTGCACCGAAATAAACCTGACTTGCAACGCTGTCTACTACATCATAATTAGGTGAAGATTTAACACGCGGGGAAAGGACGTAATTTCTTGCCGCCACACTTTGTGCTTTCAATGCTTCAAGGCCGAAATGAACGGGCATCTCGTTCGGAACAACACCTTTGAGGTAATCTTCAACTTCAATCATATTTACAAGATTAAATGTGCCGTTACTGTTTTTTGCAAGTTCAAAAGCTCCATGGTATAAGGCCTGTTTGCCTGCCCGTTTCAATCCGGTTACTCCCAGAAGTCCGAAATTGCTTGTTATTTGAACAGGCCCCTCAACTCTTTCAGGAAACATATTTCCCTCAGTGTAAATATTAAACATTCCGTTAGTATAAGATATTTTTATTTCCTGATTTGGAGGATAATTTCCGATAAGAAGCCTGTTATCATAAATTTGTGTATCCCCTGTCCCGAAAACAGTTATTTCTTTATACTGGTAGGTCCCGAAATTTTGGGTGCCTATACCGACCCTAATAACTTCAGATGAAGGCATGTTTTGGGTTACGGCGGCTTCTCTTGCCGCTTGCAGTGTCGATGCCGGAATTTGCGGAACAACCTGTGCCACAGATGGTTCAGTCCCAAATATAAAGCTCAATATTGTGATTAAATATAACAATTTTTTCATAAAACTATTATATGACAAAACCGCAAAAAGTAACAATTATTCTTTTTCAGTTTTTGGCAGTTCTTTTTCTTCTGTTTTGGGTTCGTTTTTTTCTTCTTTAATTTCCAAAGACGGATCGTCCAACTGTTTATACCCTAAATTTTTCAGTTCTTTTGTATATTTTATTATCGGATACAATATTGCTCCGGTCAAAGCCATACTTGCAATAACCACACCGCCTAATGCGCCTGTGAGAGTTTTAGCAAATTTACCCATTTGGGATTTTGTTTTGATAAGCGATGCAGTCAATGCACCTCCTAATAATGCTCCTCCAAGTGTTGCAAGATGGGCAGCCTTTGCAAGTTTCTTTTCAGGTTCAACGTTATATTGTCCGTATTTTTTATGAATTTCCTGAACAACTTTTTCAAATTTGTCCTGATTTTCTTCCGGAATAGTGAATTTTATTACTTTTCCTGTTTGATATTTAGTCTCATAAATAATTCGGCCGTCAGCAGTTTTTCCTGTTTCTTTAGGGATTGCCGGCAACATTGAATTTGTTGTAATATTTATATTTACCATACTCTGTATAAATTCCGTAAAAATATTTTTTGCCTGTTTGTTAAGAAAATTTTACTTAATTTCCCAGCTTGTACCTTCTTTGGAATCTTTCAGTACAATATTAATCTCATCAAGTGCAACCCTGATTTTGTCTGCGATATCCCAGTTTTTAGCATCTCTTGCTTCTTTTCTGTAAGCAATTAATTCATCCATTGAATTAAAGTTTTTACCAAGTTTTTCTGAAACATGTTTTACGGCAGTTTTCAATTCATCCTCTGACAGGGATGGTTTTTCAAATGTAAAACCGAGAACTGATGCAAGTTTATAAAGAATTGTGAATGCATCTTTATCATCTTTGTTAGCTTTGTTTGTAAGTTCAAAAAGAACCGCAAGAGCTTTTGATGTATTCAAATCATCGTCCATCGCTTCAATGAATGCTTTATATTCATCCGTTTTTGTAATATCCAAATCTTCATTGATTTTGGTACGTTTAGCGTTAAGCATTCTCTTAACCCCTGCCTGTGCAGATGACAATGCTTCATCTGAAAATTCAACAGGCATTCTGTAGTGATTTGTCAGAATGAAAAATCTTATTGTATTTGAATCATATTTTTTCAAAAGCTCATCTATCGTTAAGAAATTGCCTAAAGATTTAGACATTTTTTCTTTATTAATGGTTACAAAGCCGTTATGGAGCCAGTAATTAACAAATTTACAGCCGTTAGCGCATTCTGATTGTGCAATTTCGTTTTCGTGGTGAGGGAAGATTAAATCAGCCCCGCCCGCATGGATATCAATAGTTTTCCCGAGATATTTTCTGCTCATAGCAGAACATTCAATATGCCAGCCAGGACGCCCGACGCCCCATGGAGATTTGTATCCGAATTTTTCATCTTTTTTCCACAATGCAAAATCAAGCGGATCTTCTTTATGTTCTCCGACCTCAATTCTTGCACCGCTTTCAAGCTGGTCGATAGGCTGTTTTGAAAGTGCACCGTACTGAGGGAATTTTTTTACTCTGAAATAAACATCTCCGTCAACTTCGTATGCATAGTCTTTGTTAATCAAATCTTTTACAATAGAAATCATTTCTCCCAATGTTTTTGTGGCAAACGGTTCTATGTCAGGTTTTAAGGTGTTTAAAGATTTCATTGAATTTTCAAACTGCTTATACCAATATTGAGAGACTTCTTCTGGCGTTTTTCCTTCTTTTTCTGCTTTTTTCAAAATTTTATCGTCAACATCTGTTACGTTACGGCAATAGGTAACGTCATAACCCTTAAATTTTAAATATCTGTATAAGACATCCCATGTTATATAGCATCTGGCGTGCCCGAGATGTGCAAAGTCATAAACTGTAGGCCCGCAAACATACATCTTAACCTTATTCCCCTCAATGGGAACAAATTCCTCAACTTTATTTGTATAAGAATTATGTAATTTCATATAAAAAATCCCTCTTTTTTATAATTCTACTACAAAAAATATATATGTTAATTAATGTAAATAAAAATAAAATATATAGCAATTTGATATCTAAAAAATATTTATTAAGTATATACGTAATAGTTGATAAACATGAGGAGATATTTATGGTTAAACCTGTAAACAATGCAAAAAACGGAAATGTGCCGGAAGGGTACACAAAAATTAAAATGTATGACGAAAAAGCTAAAAAGACAAAAACATTTTTAGTACCCGTAGGAAAACAAATTGAGGTGAACGGCAAAACTTATGATCCGAGTAAAGGCAAAAATAATGAAATAGTCTTTACAAGAGGCAAAAGTTTTAAAGAGGGGTATGACCTTATGGGGGTTGCTCTGGAACGTATGGACGTGAACAAAGACGGCCGAATTGATAATAAGGATTCATCCGGAAATCTTGCGCCGAAAGTAAATGCTGATTTACAGAAAAAAGGCTTGGGCAAATATTATGTTAAAGATGTTCATGGGGTTTATTCTGATGCAGGCGTTAGCAAAGGCGAGGGCGGCGTTACATTCAGCCACGAGGGCAATGATTTTAAATTCAGTGTTTATCTTGATGATAAAGAGAAATAAGAAGTTTAAAAGGGACGGTTTTATAGGACCGTCTTTTTTAATTCATCAAAAATTTTATGAACCGGTGTTTTTAAATTTTCAACGGGACATTCTTCATCAAGTTCAAGTGTGATTGTCGGTATATTTCTTTCAATTCCCGCGTATGTCCCGAAACTTCCGGGTGTTGGGTAACCTATGCTTGCTTCAACAGGATAATTTATAATTTCGGATATTTCTTCTGCAATTTTTTGAGCAGGGCCGTCATAGTTTACAACTTTGTAAGGGGCATGCAATGTAAGAATTATTTCAGGCTTAAATTCATTAATAGTATCAATAAGAAACTGAGTTTCAATCTCACTTCCCGCGCTTTTCCCGCCATAATAAGCAGTATTTGCATCATCACATGTTGCGTTATCACCTAGATTTTCTCCCCAGTTTTTTGTTGGGAAATTTCTGTTTAAATCAACCCCGTTTGCATTTGTGCGTTTGCCAAGCTGTAATCCGTCGGGGTTGAGACACGGGATAAACAAAAGCCCCCTCCTCGAAATCGAAGATTTCGGTCCTCCCTCAAGGGGAGGACATGAAGTAAGTTCAAGCTTTATTCTTTCTACAACACCTTCTATGTTTTCTATGATTTCGTTATTCCAAAATCTTATAACTTTAAAACCGTTTTTATTAAAGAATAAATCTCTTGTTTTGTCATATATTTCTGCTTTTTCAGAGTTATGCTGCCCGCCGTCAATTTCAATAATCAGTTTTTTATCAAAACATATAAAATCACCAATATACGGGCCTATTGGTTGTTGTCTTCTGAATTTGTAACCGAGTTGCTTGTTTTTTAGATACTGCCATAAAATTATTTCCTGCTTGGTAGAGTTATTGCGCAAATTTTTACTAAGCTGCCTCAGATGTGTCTCATATTGTCTTATATGATGTATGGTGTCCTCCCCTTGAGGGAGGACCGAAATCTTTGATTTCGAGGAGGGGAAAGTAGTATTATCTTTTAAATATTCTTCTATCAAATATTTACCTTGCGGTTCGTCCCCGTGAAAAACCCCGATAACAAGTGGAGAATGAAGTGTGAAATCTGAAGCGGCAATTAATTCAATAATATTGCCGAGTTTTGTTTTCTGCGATTTTAAAATTTTATAGTTATCTTCACTTTTCACTTTTCAAACTTCACTCAAATAACGCTTCAATAAATTCTTCGGAATTAAATTCCTTTAAGTCTTCCATTTTTTCTCCGACTCCGACAAGTTTGACAGGCAGTTTTAATTCTTTAGCCACTGCAAGGACAATTGCGCCTTTTGCAGACCCGTCAAGTTTTGTTAGTGCAACGGAGGTAATATTTACGGCTTCAGTGAAAACTTTTGCCTGTTGCAGTCCGTTTTGCCCCGTATTTGCATCAAGTACCAGAATGCATTCCCGTAAGGCTTCAGGGGCTTTTTTGTCTATGACTGATTTAATTTTTTTCAATTCTTCCATAAGATTGAATTTGTTTTGAAGACGGCCTGCTGTGTCAACAAGGATTACATCGTAGTTTTCTGATTTTGCTTTTTCTATTGCTTCATATACGACAGAAGCGGGATCTGCTTTGTCGTGTCTTACAATATCTGCTTGTGCTCTTTTTGACCAGATATCAAGCTGTTCTTCTGCTGCCGCACGGAAAGTATCGCCTGCGGCAATTAAAACTTTTTTGCCCTGCTGTTTAAATTTAAATGCAAGTTTACCTATAAGCGTTGTTTTGCCTGCGCCGTTTACACCTGTTATAAAGTATATGTTTAGTTCATTTTCTTTATAGTTTATGTTATTATTCCCGGCGTCTTTCAGAACTTTTAAAAATTCTTCTTTGAGATATAATTTAACATCAGAGGGTTTAATTTTTGTTTGGTTTTTTAGTTTGTCGACGAGTTCAGAAGCATAACCTACTCCTAAATCTGCACTAATCAGCATGTCTTCCATATCATCAAGAACGAATTCAGAAAATTCTTCCTCATTTTCAACGGAATTTACAACATTGCCGACAAGGGCTTTTGCAGTGTTTGAAACTGTTTCCTTAAGGTTATTGAATTTATCTTTAAAAAATCCGAACATTGTATAACATTAGAAGGACAAAAAGTTGTGAAGATAAAATTTTATTCGGTTTATCTTCCTATCCTTTTATCCTTTCTATCCTTTTAATTTATTCCGTAATCCACGATTACTTTAGCAAGAATTCCGTTAATAAATGAAGCACTGTCATCTGTTGAATATTTTTTAGCAAGTTCCAATGCTTCATCAACAACAACTTTCATGGGTGCATCTTTTATGTATAAAAGTTCAACAATTGCGATACGCAAAATATCTTTGTCCATTTTGACAAGACGGCCAAGATCCCAATTTTTTGCATATTTTTGTATAATATCATCGACTTCTTTATTGTTTTTCTGGAAAAATTCCGCGATTTGAATTGCATAATTTTTTACATCATTCTGTGAGTCAAGCGTTGTAAATTCTGCAATTTCAAGTGCCAATACTGCTTTTTCCGCTATATCAATCATTTCATTAATTCTTCCGGTCATATCAGATGTCATAGGAATGGGTACGGGGATATTTGCAGCTCCTATCGGTCTTTTCAGGTTAATTTCAGAGTCTGCTTCATAGTTTTCTATCTGATCCCGCATTGCAATTAGAGAACCGAGAGCCGTTCTCATTTCGTCTTCTGCGCTGCTGGTCAAAATTCTTACTGATTTAAGTATTATATTTTGTAAATCTTCTCTTGAATAATTTGTTATTTTTTTATCAAACTGTGAAAATAATATAAATGCTAGTTCTCTTGCTGCTCTGCGGGCTTGCATATTTTTACCTCTTTTTAACTTAATGTTTACAAGCCTTATGCTAACATGAAAACTTTTTATCTACAAGATTATATCTTTGGGACTTATATCGCAGTTTACACCAAACAACATCTTAAATGTCTCCCTGAACTTGTTTCAGGGTCTATCAACATAGAGATTCCGAAACAAGTTCGGAATGACAGTATGACTCTATTTTGAATACATTTGGTGTAAACTGCGATATAAGTCCCATATCTTTAAGTCAAATCATTTTCAAATTTTGTAAGTCTTGATTTTGTTTTGCAAAATTTTTCATAAAGTAATGAACATAAATTCTGGCTATCTTGTATGTTAAAATCTTTGTCTTCAAATAATGTCTGATTTAAAACTTTAATTACTGTTTCAATTTTATCCATATCACACAAAATATCGGAAAATTCATCTGTATTTATCGCTTCTTTCATTTTGACCTCCGCTATTAAACAAATTTTATAATAGCATGAGTATTTTGGTCTGTATTAATAATAATTCATTATATTTTTAGATATGGATTTTTTGTATTATTTGCATATTTTCAGGTGTGAATGCAGATTTTTTCTTTCAGAAATTTTGTCAAGTCTGGTTTTGATAAATTCCGCGTTATGTGAAAACGGCTCTTCTGATAAATATTTTCTGTAATATCTCTGAGCGTTGCTTCTTTTTCCTAATTTGTCAAAGCAGACGCCTATTCCGGCATAAGCTTTATAGTAATCAGGCTCCTGTTTTAAAATGTTATGCAGAATAACTGATGCTTCCTGGTACTTCCCTAGTTTCATAAGAAGTGTGGATTTTTGCTCGTATGCTTTTATGAATTTGGGAGAATTTTCCATTAACTTTTGATAAATCATAAGTGCAAGATCGTATTCTTCGCATAATTCATGAGCAATTCCAAGCTGTAAAATTGCTTCGGGATTGTCCGGATTAATTTGAATTGCCTGTATGAAATTTTTTATTGCACCGCACGGGACGCCTTCAAGTAAATGACATATTCCGAGTTCAAAATATATTTCATAATTTTCAGGATTGAGTTCAGAAGCTGTTGTCAAATATTTTATAGCTTTTGAATACTGTTTTAAGTGCTTATAACAAATTCCAAGTCCGTAATAGCTTTCGGCATTTTCTCTGTCGATAAGAATCGCGTTCAAATAATTTGAAATCGCTTCTTTATACATATTTTCACTGCGGAGTATATCAGCTTTTTCGCAAAAGCTGTTTTTATACGGGTATGTTTTTACAATAGAACTCAATTTATTTTCCTCTTTACTTATATATGATAAATTTTTTCTTATACTTGAAGAACAACCGTTTGATGTATAGTTTATCAATCATTGGATTTATTATTTTTCTTGTGCTATAAATTTGTTATGAAAAAGTATTTGGTATGGCTGTTAATCTTAAGTTTCTCGGGAATTCCGGTATTGGCGGACGAGGTTTCTCTTGATAATGTGGAGGCTCAAAAAATTCAGTTGCCTAAGACAAAAGTTAATGCAAAACAATCTCTTGTTGTTAATGATGAGCAAGTTTTGCAGGAACTTATTAAAATGCAAAAAGAAAAAGATGTTGAAGATATTGAGAATTTGTGGAAGGGAACAGTTGAAAATAATCAGGTTATAGGATTTGCCCTGAAAAAACTTGCAACCCCCGAAAGCCAGAGAAGAATTCATTCTTCTCTTATGGCAAAAACGCTTTCTGCGGTTGTCGCAGGAGCTTCCCTTGCGCCGTCATTAATCGGTGCTGATTATATGGTTCAATCTTCTGCTTTTGCGGCAGGAAGGCTTGCGCAGAATTTGATTAATAAGAAAAATATGCCGACTGAAATTCCTCTTACTGATACGGAACTGATTGAACTTGCCGGATTGGTTGAAAATCTTCAGGATAAAATTATCACGGCTTATTATAATTACAAAAGTTCTCTTTCTCAATTGAAAGAAACACGGCAGAGGTTGCTTTTATATAATAAAAATTATGCAAAAGCTCTTGATGAAGAAGATTTGCTTGAAATTTCCATATCTTCATCGCTTTATGACAATATGCGTGTTGAAGAATTTTATTATATGGAGTGCGCAAAAAAATATCATCTTGAACTACAAAGACTTGCCGGTAAAAAAGTTGTGGATAAGTTGAATTTGTATCAGTTTAATTATGGCTCTACGCTGGTTGGAGAAAAGGCGGTGCAGAAATGAAAAATGTTTTGTTAATTGCATTGATTTTAAATCTGGCACTTCCATGTTTTTCAATTTCTTATGAGGATATTAAAAATCCTAAACCTCCGGCTTATCGTACGGGACTTTCGGAAACTCCGGAAAAAGAGTATATGGAAGCAAAAGCAACAGAAGATAAGGTTCATCAAACTTACGTTAAAAAAGATGCAGAGCAGTTTGATTCAACTGATTTAACTTTTGCTGATTTAAGTATCAAACAGATTTCAAGGGAAGTTGCTGCAGATTTGGAGCTTGACCAGGAGGATATGGTCGGAGACTTAACCGTATTATGGCAAGGCGCGGCAACCCAAAGTGATACAATAAACTTTGCACTGTATAAACTGGCAAATCCTGATGAGGATAAACCTGATGAAAAATCCATAAAAAAAGTATTAACAACTATTGCGAGTATGTCGACACTTGTCGGTGCAAGTATGGGAAATCCCGTTCTTGCAACAGGCTCTATTATCGGCGGAAATGTGCTCGGTATAATGTCGCAGGATACAAAAGCTCTTAATTATAAGTATACAAAAGTTACTGATGCTGATATGATTATTCTTGTCAGAAAAATAGAGGATTTACAGCAAAGAACTGTTGATTTGTATTACAACTATATGACTGCAAGAAAAAAAATGAAACTGATTGAAGATATTGCTGCAGAAAGAAAGAAAAATTATGATCTTTCTCAGGATTTGTCCCGTGAAGTAATACTTATAACCGATGCTTATTACAGAACTGCTCTTGATAATCTTATGAAGGCAAAATCTGATTATTACGCAAAACGTGCGGCTCTTGAACAATTTGTAGGCAGTGATGTATTTTCGCAGTTTGAGCAGGATTTAACAAAGAGAGAAGCCAAAAATAAATGATATTTATACCATACGAAGTTAAAAATGGTGCGGAAAATATGCAAATCGACAGTGATTTGTTGAATGGCGCTATAAACGAAACCTTAGAAGAACCTATATTTAGGCTATACGGCTGGAAGCCGGCCTGTGTTTCTCTCGGACGCAATCAAAAAAGTGATTTTATTGATGAAATATTTTTAAAAGAAAATAATATTGATATTGTTCGTCGATTAACGGGAGGACGTGCCCTTTTGCATGACAACGAGATTACATACAGTTTTGTCTGTCCCGAAACTTATCTTAAAAATGGCGGAAATGTTGTAGAATCTTACAAAGAAATTTCTAAAATTCTTATTGATGCATTTAATCAAATTGGTATTGAACTTGATTTTGGAGGGGTTAAAAAGCCTCAGAAACATCCTGACTACTGTATGCTTGTATCTACCGGTGCTGATTTATGCTATCAAAATAGAAAACTTATAGGTTCGGCTCAGTTTAGAAAAGAAGGGTATATTCTTCAGCACGGTTCAATATTATATGATTATAATCTAAATCTTCTTGAGAAAATTTTTCATGAAAAAGTTGATATATCTTCAATTATTTCTATAAAGGAAATAAATCCCGATATTAAAAAGGAAGATATAATAAATTTGTTAAGTAATGTAAAGTTGCTATAAGCCTTTATTTATAAGAGTTTTCAACTTTATTAGAATAATATTTTTATTAATAAAGCAATTTATACAAACAAAATTTGTTTATATAAATACGGGGAATTAAAAACTCAGGGGATTTAGGAAATGTTAAATTTTGGATTTACAAGTTTATTTAATAATCAGTGGCCAAACTTAGCTGCTTATCAATCTCTTGGTAATCGTTACTGGGTATCTGATTTTGGCGGTATGGGTGTAGGCTCTCCGCAGCATAATATTTATCCTGACGGATATTCTCCGTTGGTTTATGCATTGGCTCAAGGTTTTGGCAATACAAACCATATCAGCCAATGGAATCCAATGTTAATTGGTATGGATTTGACTCAATCAATGAACACTAACCCGATGTTGAATATGCAGGGAAATATTGCCGCATATAACTGGGGTGCGTCTCTTGCAATGGGGGCAAAACTTAATACTCAATTAAGCAATCTTGCATCTATTGAATCTCAACTTGGTCAGATTTTGAAATCCGATAAACTTGATGAATCTCAAAAACAGAGATTGCAGGATGTTCTTGATCAGGTTAAAGCTATGAAAGAAAAAGTTCAAAAAATGCTTGAACAAGGACAGTTGAAAGCTAAAGAAGTTGAAGCAGTTCAGGGAGAAATTGCGGAATTAATAGAAAATGCATCAAAAACAGCTCAGGAAATTTTGGAAGAAGTAAAAGAAGCTCAAGAAGGAGAATCTACAGAAGATGCTGATGATGCAAACAGTGATAACAGTTCTGGTTATAGTGATGTATCTGAAAACGATGGAGCAGGTTCGGTTGATCCTGATAGTGAAGTCGGTAAAAAACAAAAAGAAAATGAAGATGCAGCAGTTGATATCTGTCAAAAGATTTATGATGGAACTATAGGCTGTACTGGAACTGAATATGGAACAATTAAACAGGGAACAAACAGAATTACAAAAGATAATGTAACAACTGTTTTGAACACTTGGCAGCAACAATATCAACCTAGCACAGGTGATGCAAACTTGATTGAAACATTATTTGATGAAGAAATGTTCTGGAATCCTTCATTACATAAACCTAAAGACGGTGGTAAAATTAAAAATCCTGAAAATAACATGGATATCATCTGGAACATCGTTGTTGCACTTGATGAACGTGCTCAGGAATTAGGTATTAAAAATAAGCTTGCTGGTCAGTTTTCAGTTGCTTATGACGAACTTGATGATACTTTTGTAGATCAGTCGGCCGTTCAAAATGCCGTTCAGAAAATTTGTGAAGAAGTTACAAAAGCAGAAGCTGCAAAAGCAATTGAAGATGTTAAAACTGAAAAAGCTGATAAGGCAAAAGCTGATGCAGAAGCCAAAAAAGCAGAAAAAGAACAGAAAGAAAATCAGAAAGTTATTGAAAAACAAAATCAATTCAGAAATGATATGAGAGAAATTTTAGGCGATGATAGAGCCGAGATTTCTGAAAAAGTTAAATATGAAAATGGTAAATTTGTTGTAAGAATTAACGGTAAAAATTATTACGGCAAAGATTATCTTGAACTTGCAAATGCTATAGAAAAAGCTGGTTATGATCCTGTACAATACCTTAAACAAAAAGCTTTGGACAGGGCAGCATAAAAAGTTTATATTAATGATTCCTCATATTTGGTAGAAAATCGTAGAAAGAAAACTAGTAGGTTAAGTGTGAAATTTTGCTCCCTCAACAGGGAGCTTTTTTTTATATAGTAACGAAAATTTTTTGAATTTTGTTATTTATTGCTCAAGATAAATTTTTGCAATCTCAATATCATTCTGGGTTGTAATTTTTATATTTTTATAACTTCCGTTAATTATATAAACAGTTTCTCCGAGATATTCTAACATTCCGGCATCGTCTGTAAAATTCTGACCGTAAAGTTTTTGGTGCGCTTCTTTTATTAAATTATATTCAAAAGCTTGTGGAGTTTGTGTATTATAAAGTTTTGCGCGGTCTATTGTTCTTATTATCTTGCCGTCTGTAACTTCTTTTATTGTATCTATTGTTTTGGTCGCAACTGTCAGAGCTTTTTTGGTTATAACTTCTTCCATTGCACTGTTTATTAAATCTGTTGTAATCATTGGTCTTGCACCGTCATGAATCAGCACATAGTCGCATTCAGAGGCTTGAAGGCCATTAAATACAGATTGTTGACGGGTTGCTCCGCCTTCAATTATTTTGACTTTGGGGCTGTTTTTAAAGATTTCTTTTAGATCTTCAATGATTGAAATATTGGCACAGATTATGATTTTATCGACTTCTGACTTTTCGAATGCTTCAACAGTATATTTTATAACTTCTTTGCCGTTAATTTTTTCCAAGAGTTTGTTTTTGTTCCCGAAACGCGATGATGTTCCTCCTGCGGGGATGATTGCGTTTACTTTGAAATTCATGTTTTTACTCCTTAAAATGATTGTATAGTTTACTATCTATATCAGAATAAAAGATGTTGTCAAATTCTATTCCTGACTGACCCTCTTTCACATGACCTATTATCATATAATTATCAAGTTTTTTCAACAGATGTTCGGGAACTGCTGCAACAAGCTGATAATCTTCCCCTCCGTATAAAACTGTATCCATACAAATTAACGGGTTATGCGGAATTTTTGATGTATCAATACTTATTGTTACATCGCTCGCCTGTGCAATTTGCATAAGTGCATCTGCAAGTCCGTCTGAGGTATCCATCATAGCATAGTCTTCACTTGCATTTTCTGCTATTTGTTGTGAAAATTCTCGCTGTGCAGCCGGCATGAGGTGAGCTTTTATAAATTCATTGTTAATTCCTTCTTTACGGCATAAGTTACTTTTATCTAGTAAGAGTTTTAAGCCGTAAGCACTTGAGCCATGTTCTCCTGAAACTATTATTTTATAACCGGGTTTTGCATTTGAGCGTGAAGATATTTTTCTTCCTTTGTCAGTTCCTATAGCTGTTGCAGAAATATAGATTTTATCACTGCCCGTTAAATCTCCACCGACAATTTTTACATCTTGTGCTGCTGTTTTTGCCCCTTCATAAAAATGTTTTACAAAACTTTCGTTTAAACAGTTTGACAATGATAGTGATATTGTCAGATACATTGGTTTCGCTCCGGAGGCACAAACATCACTGATATTCACCATTACAGTTTTATAACCGAGTTGATAAGGCGTTATTAAATCCCTTTTGAAATGTACATCTTCAACGAGGCTGTCCTGTGTTATGACAATCCCCAAATCTTGCAAGTAGGCACAATCATCCCCTATATAAGAAGATTTCAAAGTTGATTTTATTATATGTATAAGTGATTTTTCATCCATTATATATCGTGATCAATAAGTGAAATAAATTCTTGTACCAGAGCAGAATTCCATTTTTTCCCCGCATCCTGTTTAATAATTTCTATTGCTTGTTTCGGAGTAAGTTCTGCTCTGTAAGTTCTCGGTTCCGTAAGTGCAAAGTAGGCATCTACAATTAATATAATTTGAGATGTTACAGGTATTGCATCGCCTGAAATTTTTGCAGGATATCCTGTTCCGTCCCAGTTTTCATGGTGGTGTTCAATTATAGGTATTATGTCTTGAATATATGATATCGGTTGTAAAATTTCTCTTGCAGCAATAAGAGGGTGTTCTTTTATATGATTTCTTTCTTCTTCCGTTAAAGGTGATGTCTTTTGCAGAAGCTCTACCGGAAGCATTAAATTTCCTATATCATATAAGAGCATTGCTATTCTGAGTTTGTCAATATCATCTTTGGGTAAGTCAAAACGTTTTGCAAGGCTTACTGCAAGCAGAACTTTTGATTTCATAACTCCGGTATGATGAAGCGGGTTATAGGTTTGTGTAAGAATATCTGCTACAGAATATAATGCATCTTTTGGAATTTCATTTTTCGGATTTTGGAGTTTTTCTTTAATTTCTTCTGTTAAAACTTTATCTAAAGGAATATTATGTTTGGATAGTATATCCATAAATGTATTAACGGCAATTTCCTGCCAGCTGGTTTCTGTGATTGGTTTTGCCAGGGTAACCTGATTTCTTCCGTTTCTTTTAGACTGGTACATTGCCTGATCCGTAAGTTCAAGTATATCTTCTATGTTATCGGAATGTTCAAGAAATGTCGCAACACCTATACTTGCCGTAATATGTCCGATTGTATCAAGCGGCTGTTCTTCAAGAGCTTTTCGAATTCTTTCTGCGGCAATCATTGCGCCTTTAGAATCAACACCCGGAAGAATTACGTTAAATTCCTCCCCTCCCATACGGGCTGCTGTATCTATTGAACGTGCATTTTTTTTCAAAACTTCTGCTACGGTTTTTATAGCCAAATCTCCGTATGCGTGTCCGTATTTATCATTAATTTGTTTTAAATGATCAAGGTCAAGACCTATTATGCTGAATGGCTGCTGCTGGCGAAGGGCACGGGTTACTTCTTTTTTCAAATATTCTTCAAAATATCTTCTGTTATAAAGGCCTGTCAAACCATCTGTTACTGCCTGTGCTTTTACTTCTTCAAACAAGCCTGCGATTGTTATTGCCATTTCAATTTGCTGGGCAAATATTGTAAGGAATTCTGTTTCTCCGGTTGTAAGTTCGCGGCGGGATGAGAATACGTTAAACCAGCCGTAATGAATATTTCTTGCATACAACGGAACCGTAATGATTGCTTTACTCGGACTTCCGTCAACTATCTCATCAATTATGTCATCAGAAACATCCGGAGCCACTGATTTTAAAGTACCTCCGATATCCGGTGTAAGCATAATTTTTTTCTCGCGTGCTGCTTTTGCGTATACGCTATCACCGCTGTATATAAGTTTTCTTGCCTGAATAGGTGTTTTTATGAGTTTGTCCACTCTTTTTATTGAAGGATCATTTGATTGAGCAAGAACAGTTAAATAAATTCCTTTTTCATCTTCGCATTTTTTTATGATATTGCAGTGAAGATATCCGAGTTCTCCCTGAATGTTGTTTACAATTGTTTCAAGAACGCTTTGCAATGGGCGTGATGCGTTCATCATATCCCAGATATGCTGTAATGTAAGCATTCTTTTGTTTGCAATATTGAGTTCTCTTGTGCGTTCTTCAATTTCTTTTTCAAGTTGAAGATTGCGTTCATATATCTCAAGATAATCCTGTTTTCCGTTATAAACGGCATTTTCTACTTCAGAGACTTTTCTGTATATATCTTTTAGGTTATCGAAAAAACTCATATACTTATTATACACTATGTTTTGAGTTTTGTAATACGTTGTTTACAATATTTATAATTTCTTCAGGCTGCGGATAATTTACGCATTGTTCCGCATCTTCACCATGCAGCGGGCATTTTCTTGTGTGGCATGGCTGACATTTGAGTTTGCCGTTTATTGCAAAATATTTTGTATCATCACCGAAAGGGCCGTAAGATGTAGGCGGAGTACAACAGAATATTGATATTACGGCAGGAATTTCAGTTGCCCTGGCTACATGCGCACTCCCTGAATCCGGGGCCATAACAAGTGATGCACGTGAAAAAATTTCAATTAAATCTTTTATGGTAGTTTGTCCTGCAAGATTAATAAAATTGTCTCCGCCGATGTAAGAAATCAATTCTTTATCACCGGCCGTTCCCGTAAATACAAGTGAACATTTATCTTTTATGGCATCTACTACTGCTTTCCAGTTATCCTTGTTCCAGTGTTTCAGCCTCCAGGTTGTAGCAGGACAAATTACAACCATAGGTTTGGATTTATCCAAATTTTTCAGTAAAATGTTTACTTTAGCTTTTGTTTCTTCACTTGTTGGCGGAAGTGTAAATTTTACTCTGTCAGTGCCTTCAAGTCCAAGATATTTCGCATATTGCATATGTTGAAAAACGGCATGTGTTGTCCAATTCGGGTTTGGAGCGGGATCGATGTGCTCATTTCCTCCGAGATATGAAAATTCACGGCCGTACTTGTAGCAAATCCTTCTTTTAGCTCCGCACAATTTCATCCATAACATACTTTTAAACATCATTTGAGTGTCTATTGCAATATCAAAATGTTCATCTCTAAGACTTTTAAGTATTTTGAAAAATTCTATAGTGTTTTTTATGGAGAAACCTTCTCTTTTCCATTTTTGCAAAGGTATTAATACAGCTCTTTTTACAGCCGGATTGTCTTTTACTATATCAATTCCTTTTTCCGATACAAGCCAGGTTACTTCATAACCGTTGTCTTTCAATACATTTGCCAGCGGAATATTAAATATAACATCTCCTAAAGAAGACAATCTTATAAGCATAATCTTTTTTGTCATAATTTTCTGTCCTCTAAAAATGCTGCACCGATTACGCCCGAATAGTCTCCCAGCATGGCTTTTTTAAACAATATTTTTTCAGCCGGAACAGGTAAGGATTTTGATCTGGCTTTTTTAATTGTTTTTTGATAAAAATAATCAACAGCCTCTATCAAGCCTCCCCCTAAAATTATTAATTTAGGATTAATAAAGTTAATAATACTTGCAAGTCCGCCTGACAAATATTCTGATGCTTCGGTTACACACTGTAAAACAAGTTCATCTTCACGTTCTATTGATTTTTGTATCATACTTGAGGTTATTGATTTTCCGGGTTCAAGGTAATCCAGAATTGCAGATTTTCGCCCTTTTTTCAAAGCTCCTTCAATTCTTTTTTCAATAGCTGAGCGTGAAGCATAAGCTTCTAAACAGCCATGTGCGCCGCAAGCACATTGACGGCCGTTCAAATCCACTATTATATGCCCGATTTCACCGGCAGTTCCTGTCGCTCCGTAGATGATTTCTCCTTTTTTTATTACAGATGAACCAACTCCTGTTCCGACAAATACGCAGACAAAATCATCACAGTCTTTTCCTGCCCCAAATTTTTGTTCCCCGATAGCTGCAATTTCAACGTCGTTACCTACAAAAACAGGGATATCAAATTTGTCAGAAAGAATTTTTTTTATATCCAAATTAAAGCAGTCTAAATTCGGTGCAGCTATTATAATACCATTTTTCCTATCAATTTGTCCTGCGGCTCCGACCCCAATGGAACTAATCTCATTAAATTTTTTCCCGCTTGAAGTCATTAATTCCTCAATACCTTCAAGCATTTTTCTTATAATATTTTGCGAACCTTTTTCTTTTTTTGTTTTCTTTTTAACATGCGCCAGAACTTCGCCTGTTTCTCTGTTTACCAGAGCAATAAGTATTTTTGTTCCGCCGAGATCAATTCCAATTGAATAATGTTCCATATAATTTAAATTATATATAAAAATACAAAATTTGCAAAAACCTGAATTATTTGTTAGTATATTGACATATATGTGAAGGGAGATATGTATGGATTTAATGAGAAAGCTGTTTATAACGGTGGCAATAATTGCTCTTTCTGCTCAGTGTACATTTAGTGCAGATGTTTGGGCAAATGATTTAAGAAGAATGTTTACAAGGAATTCTGCAATTATATATGAAATAAACTTACGAACTTTTGGTGCTCAGGATACTAATAAAAATGGTATTATAGATTTTGATGATGCTGAAGAAAGTGGAACTTTTTTGAATGCAATTCCAAAACTTTCGGAATTAGCTCAAAAGGGTATAAATACAATACATGTAATGCCTATCACCCCTGTAGGTAAAACAAAGGCTTTGGGCAGTGCAGGATCTTTATATGCTGCTTCTTCTTTTAATACACTAAATCCTCAATTGGCAAGTAAAGAGAGTGCGCTTTCAATTAATGCTCAGGCAAGAAAATTTATTGATGAGGCTCATAAACATGGAATTCGTGTGATTATAGATTTACCTTCATGCGGTTCTTATGATTTATATATGCAAAGACCAGAGTTGTTTGTTAAAGATAAATCAGGCCAGCCTGTTGTTCCTGCTGACTGGACAGATGTAAGATTGTTGAATGCGGGTACGGAAACTGCTGTTAACAGAGATGTTTATAATCTTTATAAAGAATTTGTGGATATGGTAATATCTCTTGGTGCTGACGGTATAAGAGCTGATGTTGCGACTAATAAACCGGCTAAGTTTTGGAAAGATTTGATTGATTATTCCCGAACAAAAGATCATCAGTTTATGTGGCTGGCTGAAGCTTCTGAAAGCTGGACAACTCCTGTTTCCGAGTATGCGGTTTTTACCCCTTACGACAAATTGCTTGAAGCAGGTTTTGACGGTTATTATGGAAGCTATTTTAATCTGAAAAATTATAAAACCGGACGAGAACTTACAAATCAAATTCTTGCAACAAATGCAAATCTTAAAAAATTTACAGAACCCAAAGCTGTTATCGGAAGTTTTACAACCCATGATGAAATGAGTCCTATACTGATTAACGGTGAAAAGTTCAGCGAAATGATTATATGGCTGAATGCAACTTTGCCATTAAATTCATATTTTGTTGACGGATTTGATACTGGAGACAACTATATTTATTTATGGGCTAATAAAGAGGCATTCAAAACTTTTACTGACGATGATTACTATTTTGTCCATCGCGGTAAAATTGATATTTTTAATTTTTCAAGACAGCCCGGCGGGAAATCTACAGATTTGATGAAAACTTTTGTTATCGCAAATCAGGTAAAAAGAGAATTTTCAAAAATAATTAACAATGGTCAGTTTGTTCCTTTAAAAACATCTGCCCCTTCTGTATTTGCTTATGCAGTAAGCTATGGCGGTAAAAGTATAGTTGTTATGGGAAATCTGAATTTTAGAAATAATGTTGATACAACTGTTTATATTCCTAAACTAGACAGTAAAAATGTAGTTTTACCAGTTATGATAAATAATATTCCGGTAGCGGAAAAGGGAGCGTTTAAAACAACTCTTAATTCGGGAGAAACGCAGGTGTTAGTTATAAACGATCTTGAAATTAAATAAAAAAATGAGGGTGTATTTAGCCCTCATTTTTTCTATCTCATTGCGGCAAGTGCAGCAACACGTTTTTTATGCTTTTCCATAATTTCTTTTGCCCGTTCAGTTAATCTTCCGGCGGGTGCAGATTTTTTCTTTGTTGTGGTCTGAGCCTGATTTTGGCCCATACCTAATAATTGTGAACCAGCATTTGATGCTCCTGAAACGGCTGATACTATGTTGGAAAAATTCTTTTGTTTTTTTTCTGATGCTGCTTCGATTTTTGCCATTTTATCTTTGTATTCTGTTCGCTGTTGTTTTTCGGCTTCAAGTTTTGCAACTTGTTCTTGATTGCCGCTCTGTTGTGCTTCGGCAATTTTTGTGTCCAGAGTATTGTCATCTATGTCGGCATATTCTTTAGATGCTCCGTTTTCTCTCATATTTTCTTTCAGTTCTTTATCTAAGCCCTTAGAAGCTTCTTTTTGAGCTTTTCTTGCTGCTTTCGCTTCTTTTAACTCTTCTTTTTCTTGGGCTTTTTGTTCTCTGCGTTCTTCTTTTGAAGTTTTTTCCGTTGAATCTTTTTTATCTGATTCTTTTGTTTTATCTGTTTTATCCTTGTCTTCCTTTTCATTATCAGAAGAATTATCAGATTTTTTTGCTGCCAATTGGCCAACCGCTGATATGGTGCTGACAGCACCTCCAACCATTCCTAAGATATTTGCGAAATCGCTTTCTCCACCAAATTCTGTCATAATTTGGCTTGTCGTAGAAAGAGTGCTTCCTGCAACTCCTGCAATCTGCATTGATTTACCAAATGCTGATGCCCCGGTATTGCCTAAATCGGCAATAGTTGATGCGGAAGTTGTTAAAGAGGATGCAGCTCCTGCAATTGTCGAGATTTTGCTGAATAAACCGCTTGCTTCTTTACCTTGAACGGCTCTTATGTTGTTTACCATAGAGGCACCGGACGATACAATATTTAATCCTGCACTGACTGCGGTCAATGTACTGCTTACCGCGCCTTGTGTTCCGGTCATTGATGTTACTGCGGAAATTGCGGTTTGTCCTAAGGACATCAGGCCTGCTGCCAGATTTCCGTTTGCTATATTTATTGCGGCTTTTGTAACACCGCATGCTACAGTACCGTATGTACCTACAGTTGTTAATGTTATACCTGTTGTCTGGATAGGAGTTCCGCTTGAAATTAATGCCGCACCTGCTGCTGCTGTGAACGGGTTGCTTAGCATTGCGGTTCCGCTTGCAATCATACCTGTACCGATTTTGTTCATTATAATACCGGTTGAGGTTGTAATTGAAAATACGTTTTCAGCTATGCCTACTGCGCCTAATTGTTTTTGCAGTTTTTCTTGTTTTTCTTTTTCGTCTTTTTGTTCTTGTTTAACTTTTTTACTGATTGTCTTTGTTGTTTTTTCAAATGTCTTTTGTTTTTTGGTAACACTTTTTTCGATACTTACTAATTTAGTATTATTTCTGGTTATTGTGTTACCTGTAATTTGAAATTCTGCACTAAGTGCATTTATTCTTTCATTGTTGCTTGTAATTCTGTCTGAATTATCTGAGCTGCTTTGAGATATACTCATTGAAGCACTGCCTAGCACTCCGCCTTGCGCATTATTATTTTGCGGTTGTGCATTTTGCTGAGCACTTGCATCCTCTGCGGCAAGTGTATCATTTTCCATAACCAATGTTTCATATTCGGTCAGCATTTCTTCTTGTTTTTTTGCTGCTTCTTCTGATTCTTTGGTTAATTGTTCTGCTTCTTTTTGTTCCTGTTGGATTTCTTTTTGTAATTTTTTTGCATCCTTTTCAAGTTCTTTTTTACTTTTTTCGGTTTCTTTTTTGATATTTTTTGAATCTTTTGCGTCTTTATTTGCGCTTGCATCAATACTGTCAACTTCTTTTTGAGACTTGTTGGCAGTTTTTTCATCGGCTTTTTCCGATTCTTCTTTTGCTCTTTGTTCAGGATCAGTTGATTTTGATGAGGTGGCTGATAAACCGGAATTTGGTTGGGATGCTGCTTCTATTGTGTCATCAACTTCATTTTCCGGGATTGAATTTGTCGGATTGGTTTGTTGTGTAGAACCTTCTTTAGTTTGTGGTTTGCTAATCGGATTATTGTTATCTTCAACTGATGCTGCGGCGCCGGTTTGTGTACCGGCAGTTTGTACAGAGGTTGTGGTTGTGGATGGAGCAGCTTGTGCTTTTTCTGCAGAGCCTTGTGCCGTAGCGGTATCTTGTGAATTTTGCTGAGGCTGTTGTGCTCCGGAGTTGTTTTCTGTACTATTTGTATTTTCAGAAGAAGCACTTGATGCTGCTGCATCTTCTCCTGTTATTGAAACAATTTTTGTATCTACTGAATTTAGATTTGTAAGAGCATCTGAAATATTTACAAATGCTTCGTTCGTAGCTTTTTCTGCTTGGTCTTTGTATTGTTTTGTTGCTTCGAGCTGGGCTTCTCTGCCGATTTGCTGACTTTGAGTTCCTTTTGTATAAAGCCATCTTGAACGTTCTGAAAATAGGAATTGTTTTAGTGCCATTTCTATAAAGAATGCACCAATACGTGAAAGTGTTATACCCGAATTGTTTGTGAAATCGAGTTGTGTTGAATATTCCGGTATTAATGAATTTTTATATTCTGTATTTGTCTCAAGTGCGGTAATTTCTTCCGGTATTGACTTGTCTAATGTGGATTTTTCTTTTGCTGTTTTTGTTTGAAATTCTTTTTTTGCAGCCTCTGTTTCTTCATTTATACTCTGGATTTCAATATTATTATCATTTATTATTTGTTTCTTTTCAGCAATTTTGCTTTTTGTATTTTCATCTGTTTTTTCATCCTGAGCATTGCTGTTTTGCAATTCATTATCAATTTCTTCAGATGATTTACCTGTCAAGCTTTCAAGTTCTTTTTTGGCTTTTGTATTTTCGTCTTCCAGTTCCTGAATTCTTTCTTGGCGGGCTTCTTCTTCTTTATTATATTCTTTTATGAGTAAATCAGCTTTTTTCTCAGCTATTTCAGCAAAATCTTTATGGCTTTTGGCTGTACTTATAGCACCTAATGCCTGTTGAGTTTGTTTTTGCAGGTCAGTATTAATTACGCCGGCTTCTTCTGTAAGCTGTTTTACACTTTCGTCATTAAGTATAAAATCTTCTTCATTGCTGTTATTTTCTTGTGCGGCAGCAGTTTTTTCCTGTTCTGTTTCACTGTTGGCAGGGTTTGTTTGTTGTGCAGTCTCTGTTTCTGTTTGGTCTGTAGTTTTTGTAACAGTATCGGTATTTTGAAGTTCTGTTGCGGATAAAACACTGTTTTCAACCCCAAGGCTTGTTGCGATATCAGTTATAGAATCTACGGTATCTCCTGAATATTCAAGAGTATCGTTACCTATTTTATTTGCCTCTTTAGCAAGGGTTTTACCTTCTGCCATTGATAGAATAGAACCAATAAATCCTAATTTTTGGTTTACGGTCTGGTATGTACGTTTATAATTAGAATCTGCTGTATAATCTGCAAGCATATCGCCGATGTAGATTGTTTCATCTGCTAAATCTTCGCCGAGAACTGCAAGAATATTAATTTGGTTAAGAGATTTTGCAATTTCATTTTTGTCAAAAATCATTTCATCGGAGTTTTGCCCTTTTTTATCTTCAAGCATCCCGGTTAGCTCTGCATAACGCTGAGCTTCTGTGTCTGTGAGAGCTTCGCCGTTGTTGACTTTATCTTGAAGCTGTCTCCACTCTCTAACTTGCTTTTCGTATTCTTCCAGAGCCTTTTTTTGATTTTTGATTTTGTCTTCAAAGTTTCTGTTTTCATTCTTTGTTTGTGGTAAAAGTTCGTCAATTTGTTCGCTTAATTTTTCATTATTTTCGTTACATTTTTCAATTTTCTTTTTTGCTTTTGGAATCAGGTCAAGATAAGTTTCTTTTTCAGTAACCTGTTCACTGTCTCCTTCGTCAACTTCGGCTGAGTCTAAAAGATTTGCTCCCTGACTTTGCATAATTGTATTTGCAATATCTACAATATCTTGTGGAATATCAACGCCGTTTTGCTGCATTTGAATAATTTCTTGTGCAGAATAACCGGACCATTGGGGATCAAGAATTTTTCCGGTTTTTTTTGCATAAGCTTCAATATTATATTGCATTTCAAGATTAAGGCAGTTTATTTGAGACAAATTTGAAGCATATATATTTACTGTTTTATCTACATAGGTAACTTTTCCGTCAACGATTTCTTTTTTCTTAACTGTTTTTGTCCCGACAACAAGAAGTTGATCTGGGTTATCCGGGTCTGTTTTCAATTCAACATTACCGGGGATATCGTAACCGCTGGCTGTAATGATTTCATAACCGGTTTCATCTTTGTAATATTGTTCAAATTCTGTTTTTTGTTCATCATCCATTTGGTAATAAAGGCGTAGTGCATCTGAATAGCTGATTTGTTCGCCATTCACTTCAAGGTAGAAGTCTTGAAATATTTCGTATTTGTTTGGTACTCCTTGAATTTGCATAGTAATCCTTTTTTCCTTTTTTATGTATTTATCGGAAAAATAAGGCTTAAACTTTAACAAATAAAGGTTTAAAATTCGTTTATACGACTAAAAACGCCGTATAATAAGTATTTTACGGCGTTTACAATTGTAACAATTTGATTATAAATATTATAAATGTTTTTCAATATTAGAAATAATAGTAGATTTTGGCATTAGACCTACCAGTCTTTCAAGGGCTTTCCCGTTTTTAAAGACAAGAATGCTCGGAAGACCGCTTATAGAATAATCCTGAGCTGTTTTAAGATTTTCATC